>JBKOWB010000233.1:0-14413 GCA_046724195.1 Actinomycetota bacterium | reverse complement strand
CTAGCGTGACTGCACGACTGGATGGGCGGGTGGCCCTGGTAACCGGAGCAGGCCAGGGCATCGGCCGTGGAACAGCCTTGGCGCTCGCGAAAGAGGGCGCCGCGGTGGGGATTGCCGGGCGCACGCTGTCGAAGTGTGAGGTCGTCGCTGCCGAGATCCAGACCCTTGGCGGCAGGGCGCTGCCGATCGCGTGCGATGTGGGCGTGCGCGTGCAGATTGATGCTGCGGTCGCGGCAACCGTCAGCGCTTTCGGTGGCCTCGACATCCTGGTGAACAACGCCCAGGCGTCCGGGCAGGCCGCGCTGGCGGACACGACCGACGAGGACGTCGATCTGGCCTGGCGCACCGGCCCGCTCGCGACGCTATACGCGATGCAGTCCGCTCTTCCATACCTGCGTGCCAACGGCGGCGGGACGGTCGTGAACTTCGGATCGAGCACAGCCATTGAGGGCAACGTCGCGTTTGGCGCCTACGCGATGGCCAAAGAGGCGATTCGGGGGCTCTCACGGGTGGCCGCGCGTGAGTGGGGGCCGTTCGGCATCCGGGTAAACGTGATCGTGCCCAATGCCCTGTCGCCGGCGTCGGAGAACTTTCGAGACGCGTATCCGGAACGGTTCGCGCGCATGGAAGCGCGGGTGCCGCTCGGTCGGGTGGGTGATCCGGAGAACGATATCGGCAGGGCGGTCGTGGCGCTGGCCGCCGATGACCTGACCTACCTGACCGGACAGACCCTGATGCTGACCGGGGGTGCGTGACGGTGGGCAGAACAATGGCCGCGAGGATCGCGCGGCTCGAGGATCACCTGGAGATCCAGCAGCTGCCGGTCCGTTACGCGATGGCGGTGGACGGTCGCGATGTCGAAACGTGGCTCGCGCTGTTCGTTGCGGACATCGACCTGGGCCGTCACGGGCGGGGCCGACAGGCGCTTCGGGAGCTGATCGCACCTCAGCTCCGATGGTTCTACCGGTCCATCCATCAGATCGTCGGTCATCGGGTGGAGCTGCTCGGGCCTGACGTCGCCCGCGGGTACGTGTACTGCCGAGCCGAACACGAGGTCGGTGACAGGTGGATCGTCATGGCGATCCGGTACGACGACGAGTATCGGAAGGTGGACGGCCAGTGGCTGTTCTCGCGGCGAAGAGAGCGGCACTGGTACGCGGCCGACGTCAACGAACGCCCACAGGCGGTCGCCTTCGACAGTTGGGGCACCACTCCCGGAGGACCCGCGCTTCCACAGATCGCTGGAACGTGGGATGGCTTCTGGGCGGGGCATGACCCAAGCGACGTGACGTCGCAACCTGCCCGGAAGGCGGCGAAAACGTGAGAGCCGGGCTGGTTCCTCCGCTGGTCACGCTCTCTCCGCACAGCGAGGCTCTGCGCGACGAGGTGCGCTCCTTCCTGGCCGACGAGCGCGCCGCCGGTGCATTCGTTCCACGCGTGGACTCCTGGATATCGGGATGGGACGAGCAGTTCAGCCGTAGGCTGGCCGATCGTGGGTGGCTCGGCATGACCATCCCGACGGAGTACGGCGGACACGGCCGGTCGTATCTGGACCGGTACGTCGTGACCGAGGAGCTGCTCGCGGCCGGCGCGCCGGTAGCGGCGCACTGGGTAGCGGACCGTCAGGTGGGGCCCTCGTTGATGAGGTACGGCACTGACGAACAACGGCGGCGCTACCTCCCCGGGATCGCCCGCGGCGAGATCTTCTTCGCCATCGGCATGAGCGAGCCGGAGGCGGGGTCGGACCTGGCCAACGTCCAGACTCGGGCCGTCAAGGTGGCGGGTGGCTGGAAACTGAGCGGTACGAAGGTGTGGACTTCCGGCGCCCATCACGCGAGAGCATGCTTCGTCCTCGCGCGCAGCGAACCGTTGGACGCCGCTCACCGCCATGCCGGGCTGAGCCAGTTCATCGTCGAGCTCGACTCGCCGGGCATTGACATCCGACCGATCAAGCTGTTGACGGGGCAACACCACTTCAACGAGGTCCTGCTGGAGAGCGTCTTCGTTCCGGATGCGCTCGTCCTGGGCCGGGCCGGCGACGGGTGGGCGCAGGTAACCTCAGAGCTGGCCATCGAGCGAAGCGGTCCGGAGCGCATCCTGTCGACCTTCCCGCTCCTGGTCTCGTATCTCGTGGAGCTCGAGCGGAAGGCCGACGTCGACGTCGAGGACACGGGCGTGGTCGGCGCTCTGTTGGCCCGAATCCTCACGTTACGCCAGCTGTCACTGTCGATCGCGGGCTCGCTTGCGGACGGCAAACCGGTAGACCTCCCCGCGGCGACGGTCAAGAACCTCGGCACGCGGTTCGAAGGGAAGCTCGTCGAGCTCATTGCGAGCCATGCGGACACCGCCCCGGATCCGGATGCCCCTGATCCGTTCGCGCACATGCTTGCTGAGGGCCTTCTCCATGCCCCCGGTTTCACCTTGCGCGGCGGAACGTCGGAGATCCTGCGCACCGTGATGGCACGAGGATGGGGGCTTCGGTGAACGCGAGTGTCACGGTGCCCGCACTGCCGAGCGAGGCAGACCTCGATGAGCTGCGCGCGCTCGCACGTTCCATCTTCTCCAGATCCGCCGCCGAGACTTTGAACATACAGAGAACGGCGACTCCCTTCGACGACTCGCTCTGGCAGACGCTCGCCGCGTCCGGACTCACTCTGCTGAGCACACCGGAGTCGGCGGGCGGCAGCGGGGCGGGTATCGCCGAGACTGCGGCCGTGCTCACAGTGGGGGCGGCGCACGCCGCACCTGTCCCGATCGCGGAGACCGACCTCCTGGCCGCTTGGTTGTTGGTCGTCGCTGGCCTGGACGTTCCGTCTGGGCCGTTGACCTCAGGCGCGGGGGAGGTCTCGATCTCGGACGGCCCGGCCGGCAGCCTGGTCGTGTCCGGGACGTTGGAGCGGGTGCCATGGGGCCGGGCAACGGAGGCCATCGTCGTGCTCGGCAGCACCGGCGAACGTGATGTCGTCTTCGTCGTGCCGTCGGGCCGCTGCAGCATCACGGCTGGCCACAATCTTGCGCACGAACCGCGTGATTCCGTCCGGTTCGAGATCGACCTCTCCTCGCACCACATCGTCTCGGTGGGCGGGGCCGTCCGCGCCGAGTGGGTTCTTCGAGGTGCCCTGGCCCGCGCGGCCCAGACGTGCGGGGCATTGGAGAGGGCGCTCGCGTTGAGCGTGGACCACGCGTCTTCGCGGATCCAGTTCGGGCGCCCGCTCGGCAGGTTCCAAGCCGTCCAGCACCTGATTGCGGAGGCGGCCGGCGAGGTGACCATCGCGCGCGCCGCACTGGATGTCGCGATCAGGACGGTGGCACAGCGAGGGTTTGCCAACCCAAATGCGGAGCTCGCCGTCGCCGTCGCCAAGGCGCAGGCCGCGGCCGCTGCGGTTGTGGTCAGCAGGGCAGCTCATCAGGTGCACGGCGCCATCGGGTTCACGCTGGACCACCAGTTGCGGCACTTCACCCTGCGGGCGCTCGCCTGGCGAGGTGAGTTCGGCGACGAGCGTTCATGGCAGCGTCGGATCGGGCAGATCGCGCTCGACGCGGGTGGGGAAGGCATCTGGAACCTGATCACATCAGGACTGCCGGATGCACAGTCATGTCCGTCGCATCCTGAGACGGGTTGACCGGCGCGGTCAGTGTTGTTATAAACAGTTAACTGATTCATCTGATTGTACCGTCGCCGAGGAGGGTGGCTGTGACGAACGCCGTGCGGATCCCGGTCGCAGAGGGTCTCTTCACCTGGCCAGACGAGCGCCCTCGGCTGATCGGGTCACGCCATCCGCAGACGGGTGCCGTCAGCTTCCCGGCCGCGGAGCCGGGAGCCGGCGAGGAGCAAGTGCTGCTCTCACCGGTCGGGACGCTGTTCACCTGGACGACGCAACAGTTCGTCCCGCCCTCGCCGCCCTACGCCGGAGACACGGATGCCGAGTCGTTCCAGCCTTACGCCGTCGGCTACGTGGAACTCGCGGAGGGAATCCTCGTCGAGGCCCTTCTGACCGAGTCGAATCCGCAACGGCTCACCATCGGACAGGAGATGGAGCTCGTGGTCATTCCGTTTCGACTCACATCCGGCACAGACGGCGCTCCCGAGCGCGAGATCATGACGTTCGCCTTCTCGCCGGTCGCCAGCGCCGCACCCGCCGAGACGGCGACACCATGAGCCGGGTCTCGATCATCGGTGTCGGGCTGCATTCCTTCGGGCGGTTCGGTGCCAAGCAGGCGATCGACATGGGCGCCGAGGCCACGCGTCTCGCGTTGGCCGATGCCGGCGTCACCTGGGACCAGGTACAGCGTGGTTACGCCGGAAGCCTCGAAGTGTCGAATCCTGACGCCGTGGTCGGGAAGCTCGGGTTGACGGGAATCCCGTTCTTCGGTGTCTTCAATGGATGCGCTACGGCGAACACGGCGGTCACGATGGCGGCCGAGGCAATCGAGCACGGCGACGCTGACATCGCGGTCGCGGTGGGCTTCGACAAGCACCCCAGAGGCGCGTTCGCCGGCGACCCGTCGGTTCTTGGCCTGCCCTCCTGGTATGGCGCGACAGGACTGTTCCTGACCACGCATTTCTTCGGCATGAAGATCAACCGGTACATGGCGATGCACGGCATCTCACGCGAGACCCTGGCCAAGGTTGCGGCGAAGAACTTCCGCAACGGCGCGAGGAACGACAAGGCTTGGCGGCGCACACCGATGAGCGAGGAGGAGATCCTCGCGGCGCCGTACCTCAACTATCCGCTCACGAAGTTCATGTATTGCGCGCCGAACGAGGGTGCCGGCGCGGTCGTCCTCTGTCGACGCGATCTGGCCTCTCGATACTCCGACAGCCCGATCCACCTCGCCGCCTGGGCGCTGCGCACGAGGCGACACGGTGCCTTCGAAGTGCAGAGCCCGTCGTTGCCTGCCGCCGGTACGCCGAGCCCGACGGTCGACGCGGCGAGGGCGGCATTCGAAACGGCCGGAATAGGGCCGGACGACGTCCAAGTCGCGCAGCTGCAAGACACCGATGCCGGTTCCGAGGTCATCCACATGGCCGAGAACGGCTTCTGTACCGACGGCGAGCAGGAGAAGCTGGTCGCCGAAGGGCACACGGAGATCACCGGGAAGCTTCCTGTCAACACTGACGGTGGACTGATGGCCAACGGTGAACCCATCGGTGCCTCCGGTCTCCGGCAGATCCATGAGGTCGTCCTCCAGCTCCGTGGGCGCGCAGGGACCCGGCAGATCCCTGGCCCGTCCAAGGTGGGCTACACCCACCTCTACGGAGCCCCCGGAACCGGCGCCGTCACGATTCTCACCACCTGAGCATGGCCGTGGTACCGAAGGCCCAGGACGCTTCGAGGGACGGTTTGGTCATCCGGGCCACAGCGTTGGTGACCGGCGGCACGGGCGGCCTCGGCTCTGCTGTCACGCAGCGGTTGCTCCAAGCCGGCTGGCGGGTGGTGGTTCCGTGGATCGTGGAATCGGAGCTGGCGCGCCTTCCGTCCACCCACCCACGACTCGAGCTGGTGGAGGCCGATCTCTTCGACCCGGACGGCGCCGCCGATGTCGTCGGCGTGGCGGCGGGCGATCCAGACACGCCGCTGACGGCGGTAGCCAACCTGGTCGGCGGCTTCGCGATGGGCCGGCGGGTGCACGAGAGCCCGATCGACGAGTTCGAGCACCTGATGCGACTGAACCTGCGACCGACATACCTGACCACCCAGGCAGCATTACCGCATCTGATGAAGATCGGACGAGGCTCGATAGTCGCCGTCTCCGCCAAGTCGGCCTTTGCGCCCTTCCCCGGCGCGGCTGGTTACCTCACCGCGAAGGCCGCAGTCTGGGCACTCGTTCAAAGCCTGGCAGCCGAGTACAAGGACGACGGGATTCGGGTCAACGCGATCCTCCCGTCCGTGATCGACACACCCGGCAATCGAGCGAGTCAACCCGCCTCCAGCCGGGCCGGCTGGGTCTCGCCGGCAACCATCGCGGACGTCGTGGCGTTCCTGTTCAGCGACGAGGCTGCCGCCGTCACCGGCGCGCAGATCCCAGTCCCTGGCGTCGGATAGCCGACGCCGGCACGCACCGTCAAGAGAAGCAATGGCGCCGCCGTCTAGACACTATCAGAATAATCATATAGATTATTAAGTGGATCGTGATCATGATCACAGTCTTCGTCCCCAGCTGCGGCCGCTACGCAGCCTCCCGAGAGGACCACCGTGACTGACGTCCTGCCGTTCATCATCGCGGGCCTCGCCGTCGGATCCGTGTACGCTCTGGCCGGCTCCGGGCTGGTCCTGACGTTCAAAACCTCGGGGATATTCAACTTCGGGCACGGTGCACTCGCGACGGTGGCCGTCTACGTCTTCTACGTCATGTACCAAGTGGCAGAGCTGCCTCTTGTGCCGTGCCTGGTCGTCAGTGTCATCGGCGTCGGTGTGGCGCTCGGCCTGTTGATGGAGCGGCTGGCGCGGCGCTTGTCGAGGGCCCCCATCGCCCTGCAGACCGCGGCCACCGTCGGCCTGATCCTCATCGCCCAAGCGGGCGCACGGCTCGCCTTCGGTCCAGCTCCCCTGACGTTTCCGCACTATCTCCCTGAGGGCACGGTCGAAGGTCTCGGAGTCGTGGTGACCTACGAGCAGGTCGTGACCATGGCGGTCGCCCTGGCCGCCACTTTGGCACTCGGGGTCTTCTTCAAGAAATCCCGTCTGGGCCTCGCCATGCGGGGTGCCGTCGACGACCCCACTCTGCTCGCGATGACCGGCACATCTCCCGTCGTGGTGCGTCGCGCCGCGTGGATCGCCGGGTCGATCTTCGTCTGCTTGTCTGGTGTGCTTCTGGCGCCCAGCGTGAACCTCGACTCGATGGTTCTGACCCTGCTGGTCGTCCAGTCGTTCGGCGCGGCGGCCATCGGGCGCTTCTCGCATATCCCCCTGACCTACGTCGGCGGCCTCGCGATCGGGGTGATCTCCGCGCTGATCACCAGATACGTGAGCCAGACCAGCCAGTACTTGGCGGGACTGAGCCAGAGTGTCCCGTTCATCGTGCTCTTCATCGTGCTGATCGTCACTCCGCGGTCGAAGCTGGTCGACCACCGGACCAGCGCGCCTCGCCCCACCACTGGCTGGCGCGCTCCCGGCAGGGTGCAACTGGTCGGCGCCCTGCTGATGCTCGTCGTCCTGGCGTCCGGTCCGGTCTGGTTCGGCGCACGACTCCCGTCGTTCACGGTCGCACTCAGCTACGTCCTGCTCTTCCTTTCGTTGGGTCTGCTGGTCAAGAACTCCAACCAGGTCTCCCTGGCGCACATTGGCTTCGCCGCAACCGGGTGCGTTGCCTTCTCGGTGGCGCGGGTCGAGTGGGGGCTGCCATGGACAGTCGCCCTGGTTCTGGCCGCGCTCATCACCATCCCCATCGGCGCGTTCATCGCTTTCCCCGCGATCCGGCTCTCGGGAATCTTCCTGGCGCTCGCCACGTTCGCCTTCGGCCTGATCTTGGAGGTCATGTTCTACAACAGCGAGCTCATGTTCGGCCCGAGCACCGCCGGTCTGCCGATGCCCCGGCCGCAGGTCTTCGGCCTGGACACCGACGTCGGGTACTACTACCTGGTCCTGACCGTCGTCGTCGTATGCACGCTGTTTGTCGTCGTCCTTCAGCGCATGCGACTCGGCCGCCTGCTACGAGGATTGGGGGAGTCTCCCGTCGCCCTCGAGACCAGCGGCGCCTCGGTGCGGCTCACGAAGCTCATCGTGTTCTGCCTCTCGGCCGGGATGGCGGCGATAGCAGGCGCACTCTACGGAAGCACGTTCTCCAACGTCGGTGGCCTCTCGTTCCAGTCTTTCAGCTCGCTGACCTTGCTTGTCCTGTTGCTGCTCATGCCGGGTTCGGAACCCTGGTACGCGGTGCTGGGAGCCTTCTTCCTGGTCGTGCTGCCCACGTTCCTTCCAGGAGGAGAGACGGCGGCTGAGGTCATGACGCTGATCTTCGGCGCTTCGATCGTCGTGGCGGGTCTTCAACAGGGGCGGCACCCCACCCTCCCGGCGCGGCTGACGGCGTTTCTGGACCGCGTCGGCGGTCGGACGCCGCGTGAGCAACCGAGTGGGGCCAAGGAGAACGCCGCTCCTGTCGACGAGCGCACCCTGCAGGTCCCGAGCCGAGCATCCCAAAGCGATCAGTCCGGCGGCGCCGGTCTGGGCGTCCGAGACCTGAAGGTCCGCTTCGGTGGTCACCTGGCGGTCGACGACGTCAGCCTCGAGGCGCCGATGGGAAGGATCACCGGACTGATCGGACCCAATGGAGCGGGGAAGACAACGACCTTCAACGTGTGCTCCGGTCTCCTGAAGCCGACTGCCGGTCGGGTCTTCCTCAAGGGAGAGGACATCTCGTCCCGGCGGCCGGCCGCCCGGGCCGGTCGGGGACTGGGCCGCACGTTCCAGCGCATGCAGCTGTTTGACAGCATGACCGTTGCCGAGAACATCTCGCTTGGGCGTGAGGCCGGGCTGGCAGGTGCCGGCTTTCTCACCCAGATCCTCGGCAGGCCCCACGACCGCTCAGCGCTTGCCGCGGCGGCGACGGACGCCATGCGGCTCTGCGGCATCAGCCACCTGGCGGACGCCCTGGCCGGTCAGCTCTCGACAGGGCAGCGGCGCATGGTGGAGCTCGCGCGTGCGCTCGCGGGGTCCTTCGACGTCCTCCTGCTCGACGAGCCGTCGTCGGGGTTGGACCGGGCGGAGACCGAGCTGTTCGGACGAGTGTTGCTTCGGGTCGTGCATGAGCGCGGCACGGCGATTCTGCTGGTCGAGCACGACATGACCCTGGTCATGGACATCTGCGACTACGTCTACGTCCTCGACTTCGGGCAGCTGGTCTTCCAGGGCACGTCGTCCGAAGTGGCAGCCAGCGACACGGTACGGGCCGCTTACCTCGGCTCGGAGGAGATCGAACCCGCACCGGCGTCGGTCGTCCAAGGAGTGCGGCCATGAGCGACTTCGCATTGCGCCTGGACGCTGTCACAGGAGGTTACGGAGACACCACCGTCCTGCGCGACGTCTCCCTCGACGTGAAGAAAGGTACGGTCGTCGCCCTGCTCGGTCCCAACGGCGCGGGAAAGTCGACGCTGCTCAAGATGATCTCCGGAGTGATCACGCCGAAACGAGGTCGGATTCTTCTCGGAGACTCCGACGTCACTCGTCACAGTGTTCACCACCGAGCTTCCCAGGGCTTGTGCCATATCCCCGATGGGGGAGGCATCTTCCCTTCGCTGACCGTGAAGGAAAACCTCGTCCTGGCCAGCCCCAAGGGCATGGAGCGGGAGGCCATCGAGAGGGCAACGAACGCATTCCCGGCCCTGGGCCAAAGACTCGGCCAGGTCGCGGGCAACCTCAGTGGTGGACAGCAACAGATGCTCGCGGTCGTCAGGTCCTACCTCAGCTCCGCGGACCTCATCTTGATCGACGAGGTGTCGATGGGGCTCGCGCCGGTGGTGGTCGACGAGATCTTCGCCTTCATCAGCGACCTGTCGGCGCGCGGCACGAGCATGCTGCTGGTCGAGCAGTACGTCACGCGCGTTCTGGCCATCGCATCACACGTCTACATGCTCAATCAGGGTTCGGTGACCTTGAGCTCCTCAGCGGAGGAGGTTCGCCGAAGTGACCTCTTCGAGCACTACATGTCATAAGGCGCCGTACCCGCAGGTTCAGGGTCGACTCCGCAAGCCCAAAGCCGTGAGCCCAGGAATATCGAGTAAACATCAACCAGAGGAGATGCACATGATCGGCTTCCACCGTGCGCGAGTGCGAGGAACGGTTGGACTGGCGCTCGCGGGCTTGGTGCTCGCCACGATGGCGGCCTGCAGCAAGGACCAGCCCCTCACCAAGTCCACCGCGACAGGCACACCCGTCAAAATCGGCGTCATCGTCAGTCTTTCCGGCAAGCCCCTTCCGGCTACGGCGGCCGCCGAGGGCCTCAAGGCGTGGGCAACGACGGTCAACGGCAAAGGCGGCCTGCAAGGCCACCCGGTGGAAATCGTCGTCAGAGACGACGGAAACGACCCCACGAAATCTCTCACGGCCGTCAAGGAGCTCGTGGAGAAGGACGGCGTGGTTGCCATCAGCTCATGGACCGGCGTCGAGACGAGCTGGGCCGACTACGTCGAGAAGCAGCACATCCCGGTCGTCGGCGGGCAGAACTACGCGCCCGTGTGGCAGGCGAACCCCGTGTTCTTCCCCGTGCAGTCGACACTGGGGACAGCGATGACTTCGCAACCGTTGATGGCAAAGAACGCCGGCGCGCGCTCGATCGGCTCCTACTACACGGCGGACGTCGCCAACGCCGTCGAGGCGGTCAAGGCAATCGACGGCATTGCGAGCTCTCTTGGCCTGCACGCGACGTTCAATGCGGCGATCAGCTCGAGCCAGCCGAGCTTCATCGCGCCGTGCCTCGCCGCCAAGAAGGCCGGAGTTGACGCGATGATGATCGCGGGCGTGCCCGTGGAGCGGATCACGCCGAGCTGTGCCCAACAGGGCTTCAAGCCGATGTGGATCCTGCCTGGTGAGGTCGTGACCTCGCAGGTCCTGAAGACGCCCCAGCTCGGGGACGTCCTGGCGCCACAGATGGCCTTTCCGTTCTTCATCCAGGACTCCGCCACCAAGGACTACCGATCGGCGATGGAAACCAACTACCGCGGACCCAAAGACGAGAAGTTCAGCCCACTGACCTCGTCTGCCTGGATGACGGGGCTGGTTTACCGGCAGGCGTTCGACAACATCGGAGCCAAGACGTCGGTGACGTCCGCGGACGTTCTTGACGGGCTGTACCAGGTGAAGAACTTCACCGGTGGCGGACTGCTCCCTGGCCTCACCTACACGAAGGGCCAGGCGAAGCGGACCGTGGACTGCTTCTGGGAGACCAGAGTGCACGATGGCAAGTGGGTCGCCGTCAATGGGCTGAAGACGACCTGTATCTCCTGAGCGCCCAGTTCGAAGCGGTCGGGTCCAGGTGCATTCCTGGACCCGACCGCTTCTCGCGCTGAGCCGCTCGAGGGATCAGCCGGCCCGATCGAGGCCGCTGCCGGCCGCACCGTCGACGGGGACGGTCACGAGTGCGGACAGTGCCCCGAGCAGGCTGTGCGGGATTGCCGTCGGTCTCCGTGAGGCCCGGTCGACGTACACGTGGACGAAGTGGCCGGAAGCCGCGGGCCGGCCAGAACCCGCGGCATAGAGCACGATCTCGTACCGGACGCTGGATCGCCCAACGTGTCCCACGCGTAGCCCCGCCAGGACCTTGTCGGGGAAGCTCAACGGTGCCGCGAAGGTGCACTGTGACTCGACGCAGAGGCCGATCATCTGGCCGTCCCGCGGGTCGAGGCCGCCTTCGGTCACCAGCCAGGTCGTCACGGCCGTGTCGAAGAACGAGTAGTACTGGACGTTGTTGACGTGGCCGTACATGTCGTTGTCCATCCACCTGGTGGTGATGGTGTCCCAGTGCGGGTACGCCGCGTCCGGAGGGGTGTTCATTTTCACCGTCATCGGGCTCGCCTGCGAATGGCTACGGTTTTGGTCTTGCGGTAGAAGTCCAGACCGGCCAGGCCCTGCTCCTTGTGCCCGGTCCCCGAGTCTTTGAACCCGCCGAAGGGCATGTGGACGTCCCAACCGGACGTCGGAAGGTTCACCCCGACCTGGCCCACGTCGGCCCGAGCAGCAAAGGTGTGCGCCGCGTCGAGGTCGGAGGTGTACAGGGCCGCGGCAAGCGCGTATTTCGACGCGTTGAGCAGGTGGATCGCCTCGTCGAGGGTGTCGAAGGCCACCAGGGCCACGACCGGGCCGAAGACCTCCTCGGTCCAGATCTCCATGCTGGGATCGACGCCGGTCAGGACCGTCGGAGTGACGAAGCAACCGTGGTCGTGGGGAGCTTCGGCCGGTGCGGTTGCTCGCACGGCTCCGTTGGCGATGGCGCGCTCGATGAACCCTTTCACCGACTCGCGCTGGGCGGGCGACACCAGCGGACCCATGGAGATCCCGGGATCCAGACCGGATCCGAGCACATGCCGCTGGGCGGCCCGGACCAGCCCGTCGCGCACCTGGTCCAGCACGTCGCGCTGGACGAGCACCCGGCTCGTGGCAGTACAGCGCTGACCGGCCTGAGCGAAGGCGGCCGCGGCGATGCTCGCGACGGACTGCTCGAGGTCGGCGTCTGCCAGTACGATGGCGGCGTTCTTGCCACCTAGCTCCGCCAAGAGATGAACGTTCCGCTCCGCGAGCGATGCCTTCAGTGAGTACCCGACATCGTTCGATCCGGTGAAGCTGACGGCCTTCAAGGCGGGGTGTGCGACGAGGGCGCGGGCGATTCTGCTGCCCACCCCGGTGACGGTGTTCAGTACGCCGGGCGGTAGGCCCGCATCGTGCAACACGCGTGCCAACTCGATCGCGATGACTGGGGTGTAGGAGGCGGGCTTGAGGACGACACTGTTTCCGGCGATCAGCGCGGGAGCGACCTTCCGTGCCGGCGTCAGCAAGGGGTCGTTCCACGGGGTGATGGCGAGAACCACGCCCAGTGGTTCATGCACGGTCCATGAGATCACTTCGGGGTTCTCGTGGGGGAGCACGATGCCACGCTCGGAGCGGCCGAGACCGCCGTAGAACTCGAGGAAGTCGGCCGCCTTGGCTACCTCTGCGTTGGCCTCGCCGAGTGTCTTGCCCATTTCCCGGGTGAGCGTCCGGCTCAGCTCACTGTGGCGGTCACGCATGAGCTGGGCCGCGCGCAGCAGGACGCGTCCGCGGTCGATCTGGCTCGTGTCACGCCAGATGGCGGCGGCTCGCTCTGCCGCCTCGAATGCGGCGTGGACGGCGCGCGCGTCCATGCTGGGGACCGTCGCCACGAGGTCGCGGGTGTCTGCGGGGTTGCGAACCTCGAGGCTCTCGGTGCCGGACAGCCACTCGCCGTCCACGAGGTTGAGGACGGACGGAAGCATGGATGTAGTCACAAGGGGGCCTCGCTGACGATGTCGTGTCGGGAGTAGTCGTGCCATGCGGCGTACGGCTCGCCCGCGTGAAGGCGTTCGAGCAATGCGAGGACGCCCGCCGCGTCGATGGGGACCGGATGGTTCGGGCGGGGGTAGCTGTCGACGCAATCCGCTGCCATGGCGGCCAGCTCGTTGCGGTCGACGCCCAGTTCCGCCAGTGAAGTCGGAATGCGCATCCGCTGGCTGTGCTCAACGATCCAGCGGACGAACAGTTCGGCATCGGGCTCACCGCAGACGATCGCGGCCATGTCCGCGATCTGGCCCTCGCACAGGGGTCGTACATGGGCGAGGCAGTACGGGAGTGCCATGGCTACGGAAGCGCCATGCGGCAAGCCGGTGCGGGCGGCGATCGCGTAGGCGAGCGAATGGCCGAGCACCACCGAGGCGTTGAGCGCGAGACCAGCGTGGTACGCACCGAGCGCCGTACCGTAGCGGGATTCCAGATCACCCACCGCATAGGCAGCGGGCAAAGACCTCGACAGCAATGTGAGAGCCTCACGCGCAGCGGCAACCGTGAGCGGGGTCCGGAAGGTCGAAATGAGGGACTCTGCCGCATGACCGATCGCGTCGAACCCACCTGAGGCGGTCACCGACGGCGGCAGTCCCAGCAACAGCTCGGGGTCGATCAGCACTATCCGCGGAACCAGATGCGGATGGACGAACATCCGTTTCTGGTTGCCATGCCACAGCATGGCGACTGCCGTGGCCTCGGCGCCGGTGCCTGCCGTGGTCGGTACGGCGACGATCGGTGGCCCGGGCGAGATGTCGGCAGTCGAGGACAGGCCGGCGGTGAGGTCGAGCGGGTTGGTGAGCGCGATGGACGCGAGCTTGGCAGTGTCGAGGGCGCTGCCGCCGCCTACCGCGACGACCGCGGCAATCTCGTCCACACTGTCGGGCAGCAGCGTACGAACGGTCTCCGGCGTCGGTTCGGCGGCGACGCCTGGGCCGATCAGCACCGTGAAGCCGGCGCCTTGCAGCGAGGACCACGCCGGCCGGTGCAGCCCCAGCTGCATCACGACGTCATCGACGACTAACAGAACAGCACCGTGAGCGGGCGATATCCCCAGCGCGCGGAGTTCTGTGGCGCAGCCAGCCGAGGATCCCTTGCCGGCCAGCAGTCGACTGGGCCCGGCGAACGGCCTCGTGGGAGCGGAGCAGGGCGAGCACATCGGTTGGCTGCTTCCTCTCGTGTATCTCGCGAGAAAACCTGTGTGATCCAGGCCTCGCTTCGAGCGAAGATTTACGGTATGAATACGTAACCACGACTTCTTCAAGAGGTCAATCGCTCATCTGCGTAGGCAGACAGAGGGGGCAGGCATGAACGACACGCGAACGCAACTGCTCGACATGATCGTCGCCCCCCACTCGGCCTACGACCAGCCGTCGAGTGAGCTGGCATCGGCGCGCCTCAAGGCAGCC
>JBKOWB010000163.1:0-3637 GCA_046724195.1 Actinomycetota bacterium | reverse complement strand
TTCGGGTCGGCCTCGATCTTGGTTTCGGCGATGGTGCTCATGCCGCGCTTCCCTTCTGCTCGTCGTTGCCGGTCTCGGTTTCGTTCAGTTGCGCGAGGACCGCGTCCAAGCGGCGGTAACGCTCCTCCACCTGGCGCCGGTAGCGCTCGATCCACTTGTCCATCAGGTCGAAGACCTCCGTTTCCAGCCGCACCGGCCGAGGCTGGGGCCCCGGCGGCCGGCGCACCACCCCGGCGTCCTCGAGCACCTTCAGGTGCTTGTAGACCGCCTGGAGCGAAATCTGGTATGGCTCGGCGAGCTGGTTCGCAGTGGCGTCGCCGGCCGCCAGCCGGGTCACCATGTCGCGCCTGGTCGGATCCGCGAGCGCCGCGAAGATCCGGGACAGCTCGTCCACCGCCATCGACACCTCATCTCGACTGGTCTTTCAACCCATTGGTTGAAACTAACGTTAGGTCGCCGTCCGCGGACCTGTCAACCGTTGGGTTGAAAGTACTGCTCCGCCGTCGGAGGCGACCAACTTCCGGATGTTGCGCCGATCTTGGCCCGCCGGACCGCGCAGGGAGGCCGCCCGCGCATTCCGGCCGGGATGGGCACAAACGGGCTCTGTTGCGTCGGCTGATCGGAGATCAGGCAAGGTGGGCCGGTGAAGTCCGCAGCTCGGTCTCGTCCCTGGTCGCCTCCCCGCTCGGCGTTCGCCGGGTTCCGCTTTCCGGCCGAGGTGATCGTGGTGGCGGTCCGTTGGTACCTGCGCTACGGGACATCCTGCACGCCGACGTGATCCAACGGACGCGCCGGTTGCGGTCGAGCCGGTCGAGGGTCATCGAAGCCTCCGATGTCAGGTGACGGTGCGGCGGTAGGCGTGCACGGCTAGGGGAACGCAGACGGCGATGATGGCCGCGGCCCAGAGCAGGGCGAGCCCGACCTGGGCGCCGACGGTTTGTCCGGTGGGCAGGGCGCCCGGCCCGAGGATGAGGCCCCGCACGGCGTTCGCGGTGGCGGTGACGGGCTGGTGGGCGGCGAACGGTTGCAGCCAGCCGGGCATCGATTGCGTGGGTACGAACACGGCGCTGGTGAACCCGAGCGGAAACACCACGATGTAGACGGCGGCCTGGACGGCTTCGGCGGTGCGGACCAGCAACCCGACGACGGCCATCGCCCAGGACCAGGCGTAACCGAAGGCCAGCGCGACCGCGATGCCACCGACCAGCCCGAGCAGGCTCGTCTGCCACCGAAACCCGATGAGGAACCCTACAGCGGTCATCATGGTGAGCGTCCCGGCGGAGCGGGCCAGGTCGGAGAAGGTGCGGCCGGCCAGCACGGCGACCCGGGCCATCGGCAGCGACCGGAACCGGTCGATGGTGCCCTTGGCCAGATCGTCAGCGAGACCCGCGGCCGTGCCGGCGCCGCCGAAGAGCGCGAACTGGGCCAGCAGGCCGGGCACCAGCCAGTTGACGTACTTCCCGGCGGCCGCCTGCGGTAAGGCAGCCTGCACGGCGCCGCCGAAGACGTAGGTGAACATCACGATGAAGACGACCGGCATGATGCTGGACACCAGCAGGACGCCGGGCAACCGTACGGTGTGCAGCAGGCTGCGTCGGGTCAGCACCGCGACGTCGCGGGCCGCCCGCCGCACCCCCGGCGGGTGCATAACTGTGCAGCCAGATACGTCGCTGCTCACCCGGCGGCCCTCCCAGGCCCGGCCGTCGCGGAGCCGGTGAGGCTCAGGAACGCCTCGTCGAGCGTCGGCTTACGCAGACCGACGGTGTCCGGTCTGACGCCGGCCGACTCCAGGTGGTGCAGCACTCGATGCAGCGACCGTTCGCCGTCCGGGGCGGGCACCACGATCGACGCTCGTGGTCCGTCGGCCCGCACGGTGGCGCAGATTGCACCCAGAACGCCGAGCGCGGCGGCTCGGTCGCGGGTGGGCACGTCGAGCTCCACCATGGCGTCGCCCACCCGATTCTTGAGGTCGTCGGTGGTGCCCTCACTGACGATCCGACCGTGGTCGATCAGTGCGATGCGGTCGGCCAGCCGGTCGGCCTCCTCCAGGTACTGGGTGGTGAGCAACACCGTCGTGCCGGCGTCCACAAGGCCGCGGATCAGCTCCCACAGGTCGCGTCGGCTGGCCGGGTCAACACCGGTGGTCGGCTCGTCGAGGAACAGCACGGTCGGGCGTCCGACCAGCGAGGCGGCCAAGTCCAACCGGCGTCGCATACCTCCGGAATAGGTGCGGACCTGCCGGCCGCCGACACCGGCCAGACCGATCCGGTCCAAGACGTCGACGGTGCGGCGGCGGGCCTCCCGCCGGGTCAGCCCGTAAAGGAGGCCGACCATCTCCACGTTCTCCCACCCGGTCAGATAGTCGTCGACCGCCGCGTACTGGCCGGCCAGGCCGATCCGGTTCCGCACGTGGCCCGGATCGTGGTCGACGTCGTGCCCGGCAACGCGGGCGGTGCCAGCGTCCAGCGGCAGCAGCGTGGCAAGGACGCGGATCAGGGTGGTCTTCCCGGCGCCGTTGGGGCCCAGCAGGCCGAAGACGACACCAGACGGCACCCGAAGCGACAGTCCGTCCAACGCTCGACGGCCGCCGCCGAAGGTCTTCACCGCGTCATCGACGGCAATGATCGACTCGGTCATGACCCACCTTCCCCGATGTCGACTTTGGGATGTAGACGCTAGCGTGTACATGCGGCTGTTGTAAACTCCTCGCACCGATGGGCAGGAGGAGACGTTGGCCGAAACCATTCGGGAGCCGACTCGACGGCTACCCCGAACCGAGCGGCGGGAGCAGATCATCGCCGCCGCCACTCGGGCCTTCGCCGGTGCCGGTTTCGCCGCCACAAATCTGGACGACATCGCCGCCGAGGCGAGCATCAGCCGGGCCATCCTGTACCGCCACTTCGACTCCAAAACCGACCTGTACCAGGCCGTCCTCGACAACGCCTGCGGTCGGCTGATCACCGCGACCGGGGCGGACGAGTTCACCGAGGCGAGCGTGCCGGGCCTGTTACGGGCAGCCGCAGAGGACCCGGCCGGCTTCCGGCTGTTGTTTCACCACGCCGCCCGGGAACCCGAGTTCCGGCAAGCGATGGACCAGTTCCGAGTCGACATGACCACGGTCGCCCACAAGCACCTCGCCGCCAGCATCCCGGATCCGGAGTGGGCGGCGTGGGCGGCGCAGCTCGTGCCGACCGTCGCCATCGCGGCGGTCACGGCGTGGCTCGACGCCGGCCAACCGGAGCCCGACCGGGCGGCCAGCCGAATCATGGAGGCGATCAACGGCGTCATCGCCGCCGCACAGCATGCATGAGCGTTGCCCACGACGCGGTAGAAATGGACGCGGTCTGCTCCGGGACGCCCGACAGATGCGCGCGGCCTGCGGCGGTCGGGGCGCCGCGAATCCCATATGCACCCTCGAAGTGTTACCTCCAGTGGAGACGCTGGCGGCGTACATCGATCTCGGCAGGGTTGGCGGCCAGCGCAAGAGCACGCTTGTCGACCGCGCGAGCGTCGTCGAGGCGATCGAGCGCGCGCAGCAGCTCGGCGCGGGTGGCGTGGTACAGGTGGTAGCCGTCGAGGGCGTCGCCGAGCTGGTCGAGCTCGGCCAGCGCCGGTTCCGGACCGTCTGTGTAGCGCA
>JBKOWB010000074.1:0-11389 GCA_046724195.1 Actinomycetota bacterium | reverse complement strand
TGCGAAGACCGTACTGCCACTGGCAAGCCGGACCTAGCCACGGATGCATCCGTAAGCCGCCCACAACAGACAGTAACCACTCACCTGGCGCGGTTGATCATGAAGCTGGTGTTTCGATGGGGCCGTTTCGGGGCAGCAACTTCATGATCAACCCGGCGGGGCGGGGCGGGGCGGGGTGGGGGCGGGCGGCGGGGTGGATAGCATCGGTGGGGGCCGGAGTCGCCGGCCGACCATGCCTGAAGGAGAACTCCGTGTCTGCACCCCGTACCCATGCTGTGGCCGACCCCGTCGTCGTCCCGGCCGGGACGACGGCGGCTGACGCGGTGGCGGCGGCCGGCCTGCCCGCCGCGGGCCCGAAGGCGATCGTGGTGGTCCGCGACCCGTCCGGGCGCCTGCGCGACCTCGACTGGATCCCCGAGCTCGACACCGAGGTCGCCCCGGTGGCGATCGACGAGCCGGACGGGCTCAACGTGCTGCGCCACTCGACCGCGCACGTGCTCGCCCAGGCGGTGCAGGACCTCTTCCCGGAGGCCAAGCTCGGCATCGGGCCGCCGATCGAGAACGGCTTCTACTACGACTTCGACGTCCAGAAGCCGTTCCACCCGGACGATCTCGCGAAGATCGAGAAGCGGATGCAGGAGATCGTCAAGGCCGGCCAGCTGTTCCGCCGGCGCCGCTACGACTCGCTCGACGCGGCGAAGGTGGAGCTGGCCGGCGAGCCGTACAAGCTCGAGCTCGTCGATCTCAAGGGCGAGGTGGATGCGGACGAGGTCATGGAGGTCGGGGCCGGCGAGCTCACCGCGTACGACAACATCGACGCCAAGGACGGTCATCGCGTCTGGGGTGACTTGTGCCGCGGCCCGCACCTGCCGTCGACCCGGCTGATCGGCGCGTTCAAGCTGATGCGCAGCGCCGCCGCGTATTGGCGGGGCAGCGAGAGGAACCCGCAGCTGCAGCGGATCTACGGGACCGCCTGGCCGACCCGGGACGATCTGAAGGCGTACAGCAAGCTGTTGGAGGAGGCCGCGCGCCGCGACCACCGCAAGCTCGGCGCCGAGCTCGACCTGTTCTCCTTCCCCGAGGAGATCGGCTCCGGACTCGCGGTCTTCCACCCGAAGGGCGGCATCATCCGCCGGGAGATGGAGGACTACTCGCGGGTCCGGCACGAGCAGGAGGGCTACTCCTTCGTCAACAGCCCGCACATCACCAAGTCGAACCTCTTCGAGACGTCCGGGCACCTCGGCTGGTACGCGGACAGCATGTTCCCGCCCATGGAGCTGGAGGGCGCCAGCTACTACCTCAAGCCGATGAACTGCCCGTTCCACGATCTGATCTACAAGTCGCGCGGACGGTCCTACCGCGAGTTGCCCCTGCGGCTGTTCGAGTTCGGCACCGTCTACCGCTACGAGAAGTCCGGCGTGGTGCACGGCCTCACCCGGGTGCGCGGGATGACCCAGGACGACGCGCACATCTTCTGCACACCGGAGCAGATGGCGGACGAACTGAAGTCGTTGCTGCGGTTCGTGTTGCAGCTGCTGCGCGACTTCGGCCTGGACGACTTCTATCTGGAGCTGTCCACCCGCGACCCGGAGAAGTCGGTCGGCACCGAGGAGAACTGGGAGCGGGCCACCGAGGCGCTGCGGCAGGCCGCGGCCGACTCCGGCCTCGACCTCGTGCCCGACCCGGGCGGCGCCGCGTTCTACGGCCCGAAGGTCAGCGTGCAGGCCAAGGACGCCATCGGCCGCACCTGGCAGATGTCCACCATCCAGGTCGACTTCAACCTGCCGGAGCTGTTCGAGCTGGAGTACTCGGCCGCGAACGGCGGCCGGGAGCGGCCCGTCATGATCCACCGGGCCCTGTTCGGCTCGATCGAGCGCTTCTTCGGCGTGCTCACCGAGCACTACGCCGGCGCGTTCCCGGCCTGGCTGTCGCCGGTACAGGTGGTCGGCATCCCGATCCGCGACGACCACGCCCCGTACCTGGCCGCCTTCGTGGAGCTGCTCAGGAAGGAGGGCATCCGGGCCGAGGTGGACGAGTCCGACGACCGGATGCAGAAGAAGATCCGTACCGCCCAGCAGCAGAAGATCCCCTTCATGGTGATCGCGGGCGACGACGACGTGGCCGCCGGCACGGTCTCGTTCCGCTACCGCGACGGATCGCAGCGCAACGGGGTGCCGATCGACGAGGCGGTCGCCCACGTCGTCGACGTGGTGCGGTCCCGGGTCAACACCGGGCCGTCAGCTTCCTAGATCCGCCGCGGGCGGCCCGGACCGCGGGCGGCCTTAACGCCAGCGGTCCGGACCGCGGGCGGCCCGGACCGCCTCGATCGGCCGGCGGGTGTCGCCCGTCAGCTGAGCGGCGAGATCCACGTGTCGGGCTGGTCACAGTCGCCGATCGTCAAGCCCTCGACGATGCGCTGGAGTGCCGCGCGCGGGGTGTGCTCACGATTGGCCGCCTCGACCGTCAGGGTGCAGCCCGCCGCCGCGACCGTGAGCTTGCCGCCGGCTCCCTCCGCGTTCAACGCATTGGCGCCAGTCGTGTACCACGCGTCGTGGCCCGCGACCGTGAAGTCGGCCGGCTTCCGGGGGTCGTCCGGGCCTGGCACGGCGGCCGTGATCGACACGACAGTGCCGGGAGGTGGGGCGTCGTACACGGCGGCGTCCGACGGGCGGCGGTTCGCGGCGCTCAACCCCACGGTGGCGAGACTGCGGCCCGTTTCGACGGCGGCGGAGCGCAGGTAGGTCGGCGTCAGGCCGGCCGGCAGCGGTCCGAGCCGGAACGGCGCCCGCAGGTCCGCCCGCTCTCCGACGGTCACGGTATCGGCGAAGCGCAACAACTCGGCGCGCGATACCTTGGTGCCCGGCGCGGCGTAGACCAACAACCAGACGCCGGACACGTCCTGCCAGCCGATCGCCTCGGTGCGGTACGGCCTGCCGTCGCCGCTCGTGGATTCCGGGAACGTGAAGTCGGTGACGAGCGAAGCCGGGTGGTCGCGCACGGTCAAGGGGGTCGCGTCGCGCAGCCGCGCGGGATCGAACCCGCCGCCTTCGTACACCGTCACCTCGCCGCCGTAGCGGCGCTTGTCGCCATCGCCGAACGCGAGGTTCTGGGCGGTCAACGTCTGGCGGCCCACGTCCGAGGTGCGGACCGTCGCCGTGTAGCCGGTTCTCGGGTCCAGGACGATCGTGTGCCAGGACAGCTGCTGGGTCGGCGGCGACGGCTCGGCTGGGGCTGCCACGGGGGGCGGCTGCGCTCCGTCGTCGGCGGTCGACAGGACGACGATGACGATCGCCGCGACGACGCCCAGGACGAGCGTGAGCAAGACCACGGCGGGCCCGATTGAGTTCCCGTGTCGGCGTCTGCGTCCACGCATCCGGTGCGATCCCCTCTCGGTCGGCGGCCGATTCTACGACCGCCGAAGATCGCGGCGTGCCGTGCGTGTGTCGCCCGGCCTGACCTAGGCTCGGGTGGTGAGTGATGTGGGGCAGCCCGACGGGTTGGAGCGGCTCTGGACGCCGCACCGGATGACGTACATCTCCGGCGAGTCCCGTCCCGAGGGCGGGTACGAGAAACCGGCCGGCTGCCCATTCTGCCGGGCCCCGACGCTGCCGGAGGCGGAGAGCCTGGTGGTGGCTCGCGGCGAGGTCGTGTACGCGGTGCTGAACCTGTACCCGTACAACCCGGGGCATCTGATGCTGTGCCCGTACCGGCACGTCGCCGACTACACCGACCTGGACGACGCCGAGACGGCCGAGGTGGCCGCGTTCACCCGGAAGGCGATGCGAATCATCCGGCAGGCCAGCAGCCCGCACGGCTTCAACATCGGCATGAACCAGGGTGCGGTAGCGGGTGCCGGCATCGCCGCCCACCTGCACCAGCACGTGGTGCCGCGGTGGGGCGGAGACTCCAACTTCATGCCGGTGATCGGCCGGACGAAGGTGCTGCCCCAGCTGCTCGGCGACACCCGCGACCTGCTCGCGAAGGCCTGGTCCGAGGGGGCGTAGGGCGCTGTGGGATGGTGGTCGCGTGACGTTGGAGGATCTCGTCCGGCTGCGTCGGGCCCGTGACGTGATGGATCGCGACTACGCGAACCCGCTCGACGTTCCGGCGCTGGCGCGTGTCGCCCTCATGTCGCCGGGCCATTTCTCCCGCAGCTTTCGCGCTGCCTTCGGGGAGACGCCGTACAGCTACCTGATGACGCGCCGGATCGAGCGGGCCAAGGCGCTGCTGCGGCGGGGTGACCTGACGGTGACGGAGGTCTGCTTCGCGGTCGGCTGTACATCGCTGGGGTCGTTCAGCTCGCGGTTCACCGAGCTGGTCGGCGAGAGCCCGAGCTCGTACCGGGCCCGCCGCCATGACGAGGGCGCCGCGATCCCGGCCTGCGTCGCCAAGATCTACACGCGGCCGGTCAGGACCGGAGAAGCGCAACCTGCCCCTCGCCCGTAGCGTGAAACGCATGGACATCAAGCTTTCACAGTGCTTCATCGCCGTCGACGACCACGACAAGGCGCTCGCCTTCTACCGGGACGTTCTCGGCCTGGAGGTGCGCAACGACGTCGGGTTCGAGGGGATGCGCTGGGTGACCGTCGGCGCGCCGTCGCAGCCGGATGTGGAGATCGTCCTGGAACCGCCCGTCGCGACCCCGAACGCCTCGCCCGCCGACCAGGAGGCCGCGGCGGAACTGCTGGCGAAGGGCCTGCTGCGCGGTGTCATCTTCAGCACCGACGACTG
Organism: Actinomycetota bacterium; assembly: GCA_046724195.1. Taxonomy (GTDB): domain Bacteria; phylum Actinomycetota; class Actinomycetes; order Mycobacteriales; family Micromonosporaceae; genus Actinoplanes. The sequence goes on along the minus strand of JBKOWB010000074.1, from coordinate 6,658 downwards.
CGACGCCACTTTCGAGCGCATCCGCGCCGCGGGTGGCGAGGTGCTGCAGGAGCCGGTCGACCAGCCGTACGGCGTCCGCGACTGCGCCTTCCGCGATCCCTCCGGCAACATGCTGCGCTTCAACCAGCCTCGCCGGAAGTGAGCGACTAGGACGTTGCGGAGAGGGCCCGGACGCCGGCGGCGATCTGCTCCGCCGACGGGGCGTGTGCCGGATCCGTCAGCCACTGGATCATCACTCCGGACATCAGGGCCAGCTGCACCGAGCCGATGCTGCGTACGGTCTGTTCGTCCAGTCCGTCCTCGTCGGCGCCCGTGATCATCGCGGCCATGCCGCTGCGGCCCTGCTCCATGCCGGCCGCGATCTGCGCACGTAGTTCGGGGTTGTGCTGGCTCTGGATCATCGCCTCGACGCTGGCCAGCCACAGCTCGCGGTGCGACTCGATGGTGCCGATGACCCGTCGCCAGTAGCGGACCAGGGGATCATCGGATTCGTCGTCCGTGTCGGCGACCAGTGCCTGGGCGATCGCGTCGCCCCAGTCCTCGATCGCACTCAGCATGGCCGCGTTCATCAGGGCCCGCGTCGAGCCGTAGTGGTAGCCGATGGAGCCGAGGTTGGTGCCGGACGCCGCGACGATGTCGCGCGCGGTGGTGCGCGCGTACCCCTTCTCGTAGAGCGAGCGCTTCGCGCCCTCCAGCAGGTCTTCGCGGTGTCCCATGATGGGCATCCTAGGTTCTATACAAATGTATAAGACGTTTGTATAGTAGCCGGCATGAGGAATCACGAGGTACTGATCTCGGGCGCCGGCCTGGCCGGCCCCGCCCTGGCCTACTGGCTGAGCCGGTACGGCTTCCGTCCCACGGTCGTCGAGCGGGCTCCGGCCCTGCGCGATGGCGGTTACAAGGTCGACGTCCGCGGCGCCGCGACCGAGGTGCTCAAGCGCATGGGCGTCTACGAGGCGTCCCGGGCCGCGGACACCGGCATGCGGCACATCACCTACGTGCGGCGCGACGGTCGGCCGATCGCCGTCATCGACGCGAACGTGCTCATGGGCCGCCGCGGCGACGACGTCGAGATCATGCGCACGGATCTGACCCGGATCCTGTACGACGCCACCGCGGCCGACGTCGAGTACGTCTTCGGCGACGCGATCACGGACATCGTCCCGGGTCCGGACGGCGTCGACGTGACCTTCGAGCGGGGAGCGCCGCGTCGGTTCGGGCTGGTCGTCGGCGCGGACGGGCTGCACTCCGCGACTCGCCGGCTCGCGATGGGGCAGGTGCCGCTGAGCCACCTGGGCGCCTACATCTCGATCTTCACCGTCCCCAACCACCTGCGGCTGGACCGGGAGGAGGTCATGTACTTCGAGCCCGGCCGGCTGGTGTTCGCGTACAGCGCGGGCGTGTCGTCGGCGGCGCGGGCGGGATTCACGTTCGCGTCGCCCGAGCTGGACTACGACCGCCGCGACGTCGCCGCGCAGAAGGGGCTGGTCAAGGAGGCGTTCGCGGGCCTCGGCTGGGAGGTACCGCGGCTGCTCGAGTCGATCGACGCGGCCGGCGACTTCTACCTCGACTCGCTCAGCCAGGTCGACCTGCCGCGCTGGTCGGGCGGCCGGGTCGCGCTCATCGGGGACGCGGCGCACTGCCCGTCGCCGGCATCGGGTCAGGGCACCAGCCTCGCGCTGGTCGGCGCGTACGTGCTCGCCGGCGAGTTGGCCGCCGCGCGGGGCGATCATGTGGTGGCCTTCGACGCCTACGAGACCGCGATGCGACCGTACGTCGCGAAGAACCTGACGGTCGGCCGCAAGATGGCCGGTGACATGGTCCCCAGTGCGCGGTGGAAGATCGCGCTGCGCAACTACGGCATGCGCACGCTGAAGTACCACCCGCGCAAGGAGCGGGTGATCGAGCGCGTGCTACGCCCGCTGCACGAGGCGGCGAACGCCATCGAGTTGTGACTACGATGCCGTCGCGGTGCGGTAAGTCACTTCGTCGCGGCGTGCTCCTTGCGGACCGCGTCGGCCAGGTGGGTGGGCATGGGCTCGTGCCGGGCGTACGTCCGGGTGAACGTGCCCGCCCCGGAGGACAGCGCGCGCAGCTCCACGGCGTAGCGGACCAGCTCGTTCGCGGGCACTTCGGCCCGGATCAAGCTGTAGTCGCCGGTCCCGTCCGACTCGGTGCCCAGCGGCCGGCCACGGCGACCGGAGAGGTCGCTCATGACCGCGCCGACGTACGCGTCCGGCACCCGTACGACGACCTCGTCGATCGGCTCGAGCAGCGCCATCTGGCCCTGCTCGGCGGCCTCCCGGAGAGCGAGCGCACCGGCGGTCTGGAACGCCGCGTCGGAGGAGTCGACGCTGTGCGCCTTGCCGTCGACGAGCGTCACCCGCAGGTCCACCACCGGGTAGCCGGCCACGATCCCGCGCTCCAGCTGGGCGCGGACGCCCTTCTCGACCGACGGGATGTAGTTGTGCGGGACCGCGCCGCCCACGACCTTGTCGAGGAACTCGAAACCCGAACCGCGGGGGAGCGGCTCGACCTCGATGTCGCAGACCGCGTACTGGCCGTGGCCGCCGGACTGCTTGACGTGCCGGCCGTGACCCCGCGCGGACGCGCTGAACGTCTCGCGCAGCGACACCTTGACCGGTTCCGTGTCCAGCTCGACGCCGCCGGCGCGGAGCCGGTCGAGCACCACGTCGGCGTGCGACTCGCCCATGCACCACAGCACCAGTTGATGGGTGTCGGGGTTGCGTTCGAGACGCAGCGTGGGGTCGCCCGCGACCAGCCGGGCCAGGTTCTTGGCCAGCGCGTCCTCATCGGAGCGCGATTTCGCGACCACCGCGATCGGCAGCAGCGGCTCCGGCATCGCCCACGGCGCCATCAACAGCGGGTCGTCCCGGCTGGAGAGCGTGTCGCCGGTCTCGGCACTGCCGGACTTGGTGATCGCGCAGATGTCGCCGGCCACGCAGGACGGCACCTCCCGCAGCTGCGCGCCGAGCGGCGAGTAGACGTGCGCGATCCGCTCGTCGGCGTCGTGGTCCGGATGGCCGCGGTCGGCCATGCCGTGGCCCGACACATGCAGCGTCTGCTCCGGGCGCAACGTGCCGGAGAAGACCCGGACCAGCGAGACGCGGCCCACGTGCCGGTCGATCGTCGTCTTGACCACCTCGGCCACCAGCGGGCCGTCCGGGTCGCAGGTCAGCGGCGGCCGGGGCGAACCGTCGACTCCGGTGACCACGGGCAACTCGTGCTCGAGCGGCGACGGGGCCCCGGACACCAGCCCGTCGAGCAGCGCGTCGAGGCCGACGCCGGTCTCGGCGCAGACCGGAATGACCGGGTAGAAGTTGCCCCGGGCGACCGCCTTCTCCAGATCGGGCACCAGCACCTCGGCGCCGATCGGCTCGCCCCCGAGGTAGCGGTCCATGAGGGTCTCGTCCTCGCTCTCCGCGATGATCCCCTCGATGAGCTGGTTGCGGGTCTCCTCCACCGGCGCGAGGTGTTCGGCCTCGGCCTCGCCGACCCGCGGCGGATAGCCGGCCGAATAGTCGAGGACGCGCAGCGTGACCAAGCCGAGCAGGCCGACGATCGATTGCCCGTCGTCGCCCAGCATCGGCTGGTAGATCGGCATGACGTTCTCGCCGAACGCCTCCTGGCAGTCGGCGAGCGTGCTGTCGAAGTCGGCGCGGGGGTGGTCGAGCCGGGTGATCGCGACGGCGCGCGGCATGCCCACGCTCGCGCACTCCTCCCAGAGCGCGGACGTCGCCGGGTCGATGCCGCCTTCATTGGTGCCGCCGTCGGCCGACACCACGAAGAGCGCGGCGTCCGCGGCCCGCAGGCCGGCGCGCAGCTCCCCGACGAAGTCGGCGTACCCGGGGGTGTCCAGCAGGTTGATCTTCACGCCGTCGTACATCAGCGGCGCGCAGGAGAGCGAGACGGACCGCTGCTGGCGGATCGCCGCCGGATCATAATCGGAGACCGTGGTGCCGTCGGTCACCGAACCCGCCCGGGGGATCGTCGAGGTCGCGGCGAGCAACGCCTCGACCAATGTCGTCTTCCCGGAACCGGAGTGGCCCACCAACACCACGTTGCGAACTCTGCCGGGCTCTGTCACCACCGGCGCGGCCGCGCCGGAGAGTCCTTTCTCCGAAGTCTTCTGCGCCATGACGAGCGCACCTCCGTTTCCCGGGTGTTACGACGCTGTTCTGTGATCCCACACCCACCGCTGTCGGCGCCGCAACCCCCGGTAGTTAGCAACCACCGGGTTGGATGACGTCGGACGATGGGTGACGCCGGTCGTACCGTACGGTCCCGGCCGCCGATATGGTGGGACGGCCATGGCAAAGATCTTCAACGCGTCCGCCCGAGCGTTCGCCTCGTACGGCGTCAAGCCGACCGCCCGGTTCTTGCTGCGCATCGGCGTCACCCCCAACGCGGTCACCGTCGCGGGCACGGTGGGCGTGCTGATCGGCTCGTACGTGGGCGCGCTCGGCCATCTCCTGTGGGGCACGTTGATCGTCACGGCTTTCGCGCTCACCGACGCGCTGGACGGCACGATGGCCCGGATGCGCGGAGAGTCCACCAAGTTCGGCGCCCTGCTGGATTCGTCGATGGACCGGATCGCCGACGCCGCCGTGTTCGGCGCGGTCGTGTTCTACATGGCACACAAGGGCAACCCGTACGGCGGGATGGTCGCCGCGATCATCTGCCTCGCCGCCGGCCAGATCGTCTCGTACGTCAAGGCGCGCGCGCAGAGCCTCGGCCTGGATGCTGACGTGGGCATCGCGGAGCGCCTCGAGCGGCTGCTCATCGTCGGCGTCGGCGGGCTGCTCGGCGCCGCCGGCCTGGACTGGGGCCTGCCGGTCGTGCTGTGGTTGCTGGCCGTCCTGTCGGTGGTCACGATCTTCCAGCGGCTGATCCACGCGGCCCGTTCGGAACGGGTGGCCGCCTCGTGAAGGAGCAGCTGGTCGGGCTCGGCTACGGCGCGGGCTGGCGGCTGGTCCGCGTCCTGCCGCTGCCGGTCGCCCGTGCCGTGTTCAACGCCGCCGCCCGTCGGGCGTTCCGGCACAACGGCCCCGGCACCCAGCGGCTGCGGCGCAACCTGCGCCGGGTGGTGGGCCCGGACATGCCCGACGCCGAACTCGAGGACCTGGTCCGGGCCGGGCTGCGCTCGTACGCCCGCTATTGGATGGAGGCGTTCCGGCTCCCGTCGCAGTCGCGCCGGCAGTTCCTCGAGCGGTTCCGGCTCGACCGCGCCGACGAGTTCAACGCCATGCTGGCCGAGGGCAAGGGCGCGATCCTGGCGCTGCCGCACGTCGGCAATTGGGACGCCGCGGCGGCCTGGGTGGTCAGCAACGGCTTCAAGTTGATCACGGTCGCCGAGCGGCTCAAGCCCGAGCCCGTCTTCGAGCAGTTCGTGGCGTACCGGGAGAAGCTCGGCATGGAGGTCGTCCCGCTGACCGGCGGCCAGCGCGCGCCACTCGACGTGCTCGCCGAGAAGGCCACCCAGGGGTACGCGGTCGCGCTGCTCGCCGACCGGGACCTGTCGGCCCGCGGAGTCGACGTGGAGTTCTTCGGCGGCCGTGCCAAGATGCCGCCCGGGCCGGCACTGCTCGCGCTGCGCACGGGTGCGCCGCTGTACGCCGTCGACCTGTGGTTCTCGAAGGATCAGGCGCGTGGCTCGGTGCTCCGGATCCCGCTGCCCGATCCGAGCGAGGGCCCCCTCGACGTCCGGGTGAAGCTGGTCACGCAGCGGCTCGCCGACGCGTTCGCGAGCGGCATCGCCGACCATCCGCAAGACTGGCACATGCTGCAGAAACTGTGGCTCGACCAACCCGCCCGGGTCTGAAGGGCGGCGCACGTTGCGGATCGGGATCGTGTCGCCGTACTCGTTCGACGTCCCGGGCGGCGTGCAGAACCACATCATCGACCTGGCCGAGGCGCTGATCGGTCTGGGACACGAGGTCAGCGTGCTGGCGCCCGCCGACGAGGACGCCGAACTGCCGCCGTACGTGGTGCCGGCCGGGCGTGCGGTGCCGCTGCCGTACAACGGATCGGTGGCTCGGATCGCGTTCGGCCCGGTCTCCACGGCCCGGGTCCGGCGGTGGCTGTCCCGGGGGCAGTTCGACGTCCTGCACGTGCACGAACCGATGACGCCCAGCCTGTCGCTGCTTGCCGTGCTGTCGGCCCGCGGGCCGGTCGTGGCCACGTTCCACACCTCGATCACCCGCTCCCGGGCGCTGTCCGCCGCCCAGGGACTGCTGCAGATGGTCTCCGAGAAGATCACCGCGCGGATCGCGGTCAGCGAGCTGGCCCGCAGGACCCAGGTCGAACACCTGGACGGCGGCGCGGTGGAGATCCCCAACGGCGTCGCGGTGGCCAAGTTCGCCTCGGCTGCGCCCTTGCCGGGCTGGCCGGGCGAGGGTGGTTCGCTGGGCTTCCTGGGCCGCTTCACCGAGCCGCGCAAGGGCTTCACCCTGCTGCGTACGGCCTTCGTCACGCTCGCCCGGGAGCGGGCCGGCCTGCGGCTGCTGGTCGCCGGCCCGGGCGACCCGGACGACCTCTACGGCGAGTTCCCCGCCGACCTGCGCGACCGGGTGGTATTCCTGGGCCGGGTCAGCGAGCAGGACAAGGCCCGGATGCTACGCAGCGTGGACGTCTACGT
>JBKOWB010000199.1:0-7318 GCA_046724195.1 Actinomycetota bacterium | reverse complement strand
GCCGAACGTCGTGCTGGCATACCTCATCCGGCGGCTGATCAACTCCGTCCTCACACTGCTCGTGGTCACGCTGGTGACCTTCGGCATCTTCTTCGCGGTCCCGAAGATCACCGGGAGCGACCCTGCCCTGCTCTACATCGGCAAGACCGCCGACGCTGCCTCGATCGAGGGCATCCGGACCAAGATGGGCCTGAAAGACCCGATCCTCGTGCAGTACGGCAAATTCCTCAAAGGCCTGGTCGCGGGCCGGGACTACGCCAACGGGCCCGACGTGCAGCATTGCCCCGCGCCCTGCCTGGGCTACTCCTTCAAGACCGACCAGGAGGTCACGCCGCTGCTGCTCAGCGACCTGCCGGTGACGGCGTCGCTGGCGCTCGGGGCCGCGGTCCTCTGGGTCATCATGGGCGTCTCCACCGGCGTCATATCCGCGCTGCGAAGAGGCAGCTTCTTGGACCGGGCGGTGATGACCGGCGCCCTCGCCGGCGTCTCACTGCCGATCTACTTCACCGGCCTGCTCTCGCTGGCCATATTCGTGTACTGGCTCGGCTGGCTGCCGGCAGCCGGGTACACCCCGTTCCTGGAAAGTCCGGTCGACTGGTTCGTGGGCCTCATACTGCCCTGGATCACGCTCTCCTTCCTGTTCGCGGCGACGTACGCCCGGCTCACCCGCGCCAACATGCTGGAGACGCTCGGCGAGGACTACATCCGTACGGCTCGGGCGAAGGGCCTGCGCGAACGCGACGTCATCGGCAAGCACGCGTTGCGGTCCGGCCTCACCCCGCTCGTCACGGTCTTCGGCCTCGACCTCGGCGCGCTGCTCGGCGGCGCGATCCTCACCGAGGCCGTCTTCAACCTGCGCGGACTCGGCTACCAGGCGCTGACGGCGATCCGTGGGAACGATCTGCCGATCATTCTCGGCGTGACGATGATCGCGGCGATCTTCATCGTCTTCGCCAACCTGGTCGTGGACCTCGTCTACGGCGTCATCGACCCGCGCGTACGGCTGGGCTGAGAAGGGAACCACATGTCGACCGACTCGCTAGCAGGCCTGGCCATGCCCCGCGATCCCCACGCGCGGCACTTCCTCGAGGTCAAGGACCTCACGGTTCGTTTCGAGACCGACGACGGCATCGTGCAGGCCGTCACCGACTCCAGCTTCAGCGTCGACACGGGCCGTACCCTCGGCATCGTCGGCGAGTCCGGCTCGGGAAAGAGCGTGACGTCGCTGGCAGTACTCGGCCTGCACCGCACCCGGAGCAACGCGAAGGTGACCGGCGAGATCTGGCTCGACGACGACGAGTTGATCCGGGCCAGCGACGAGCAGGTACGCAAGCTGCGCGGCGACAAGATGGCGATGATCTTCCAAGACCCGCTGAGCGCGATGCACCCGTACTTCACGGTCGGCTCGCAGATCGTCGAGGCGTACCAGGTCCACCACGGCGGCAACAAGAAGGCGGCCCGCGAGCGCGCCATCGACATGCTCGCCCGGGTGGGGATCCCGCAGCCGGCCCGGCGCTTCAACGATTACGCCCACCAGTTCTCGGGCGGCATGCGGCAGCGCGCGATGATCGCGATGGCGCTGGTCAACGACCCCAAGCTGCTGATCGCCGACGAGCCCACCACGGCGCTCGACGTCACCGTGCAGGCCCAGATCCTCGACCTGATCCGGGACCTGCAGCAGGAGTTCGGCTCGGCCGTCATCATGATCACCCACGACCTGGGTGTGGTGGCCGAACTCGCCGACGACGTGCTCGTCATGTACGGCGGCAAGATCGTCGAGCAGGGCCCGGCCAACGACGTGTTCCGTAACCCTCAGCACCCGTACACCTGGGGTCTGCTCGGGTCCATGCCCCGCCTCGACCGCGAGGTGCGCGATCGCCTCAACCCGATCAAGGGTTCGCCGCCGAGCCTCATCAACCTGCCCGAGGGCTGCGCGTTCCATCCGCGCTGCCCCTACGCGGATCGCAACGGCGATCGATCCTTCACCGAAGTGCCGGAACTGCGCGGAGGCGTGCACGCGGTCGCTTGCCACCTGCCGGCCGAGGAGCGCCGGCGGATCTTCCAGCAGGACGTGTTCCCCAACCTCTGAGCGGGAGAGATGACATGAGCGACCGAGTTGGCGCTGCGGCGTCTGGACCGGAGCGCAGCGGAGGGAAGACGTCGCCCGTCGGCGCCGCGCGAGGGAGCGAATCATCAGCACGGCGCGAGAATCTGCTCGAGGCGACTGGCTTGCAGAAGCACTTCCCGATCACCAAGGGACTCTTGAAGCGGCAGGTCGGCGCCGTCCGCGCGGTCGACGGCATCGACGTGTCCGTGCGTGCGGGCGAGACGCTCGGCCTGGTCGGCGAGTCGGGCTGCGGTAAGTCGACCGCGGGCCGGCTCTTCACCCGCATCCTGGAGCCCACCGGCGGGAAGATCATCTTCGAGGGCAGGGACGTCACGCATCTGTCCTTCAATGCGATGCGGCCGCTGCGCCGCGACGTACAGATGATCTTTCAGGACCCGTACTCGTCGCTGAACCCGCGGCACACGGTCGGATCCATCATCGCCGCGCCGCTGCAGATCCAGAACGTACCGACGCCGCAGGGCGTCAAGAAGGCCGTGCAGGACCTGCTGAAGCTGGTCGGACTCAGCCCGGAGCACTACAACCGGTACCCGCACGAGTTCTCCGGCGGGCAACGGCAGCGCATCGGCGTCGCCCGGGCACTCGCATTGCGGCCCAAGCTGATCGTCGCCGACGAGCCCGTGTCCGCGCTGGACGTGTCGATCCAGGCCCAGGTCGTGAACCTGCTCGACGACATCCAGCGCGAGTTCGACCTGACCTTCGTGTTCATCGCCCACGACCTGTCCGTGGTGCGGCACATCTCCGACCGGGTAGCGGTCATGTACCTCGGCAAGATCGTGGAGATCGCCGAGCGTGACGCGCTGTACGCCAACCCGCGGCACCCGTACACCGTTGCGTTGATGTCCGCGGTGCCCGTGCCTGACCCGACCCGGCGCGATCGCGCTCAGCGCGAGCGGGTCTTGCTGAGCGGCGACGTGCCGAGTCCGATCAATCCGCCCTCGGGCTGCCGGTTCCGCACCCGGTGCTGGAAGGCCCAGGACATCTGCGCGACGGAAGAACCGCCGCTGGTGCCCCGCCTCGACGACCCGGAGTCGCACCAGACCGCGTGCCACTTCCCGATCGTCGAAGGCGAGGTCATCGCGGGCCGGCGCCCGGCCGGAGCACCGGCTCCGGTCTAGCTCCAGTCCACCTGCGGCGACGGATAGAAGTCGACGCCCTGCAGCGTCCACCGTGGACCATAGGCGCCGAGCCGGGCGCGGAACGACGCCCAGTCGTGCGTGGCGACCGGCGACCAGCCCAGCTCCGCGATCGCCGCGAGCCGCGGGAACGCCATGAACTCGATGTCGTCCAACTTGCGCAGCGTTTCCGACCAGAGCGGCGCCTCGACTCCGAGTACGGCCGACTCCGGTACGCCGGTGACGAGCGTCCCGGGGTCCCAGTCGTAGGCGGTCCGGACCTCGATGAAGCCTGCCCAATCCAGGCCGAGCGGGGTGTTCGCGTCGTACTTCATGTCCAGGTAAGCCTTGTTGGCCGGTGACATGACCACCTTGGTGCCGCGGGCGGCCGCCGCGGCCACGGTCGGGTTCGTGGTGGCGGTGTCCCAGTACTGGGCGACGGCCGTGCTGGCGGCGGGAGCCTTGGCGATCTCGTTCCAGCCGTACGCGGTCTTCCCGTACTTGGCCACGATCGGCAGCACCCGCTGCTCGAACGTGAGGTAGTCGGCGTCCGTGGTGGCATGCGCCTCGTCACCGCCGATGTGGATGTACGGTCCGGGCGTCATGGCCGCGAGCTCGCGGATCACATCTTCCACGAAGCGGTAGGTCGTGGGCGACGAGATGCATAGCGAGCTGTAGCCGACCGCCGTGTCGGTCCGCGGCGGCGGAGCGATCCCGTCGCAGGTGAGCTCCGGGTACGCCACCTGGGCGGCGTTGACGTGCCCGGGCATGTCGATCTCCGGCACGATCGTCACGTACCGCGCGGCCGCGTACTGGACCAGGTCGCGGTAGTCGGACTTGGTCAGGTAGCCGCCGCCGACGCCGTCGACGCCCGTCCCGGGAGCGCCGCCGATCGTGGTCAGCAGTGGCCAGCTATCGATCTGGATCCGCCAGCCCTGATCGTCCGCGAGGTGCAGGTGCAGGTAGTTGATTTTGAAGCGGCTGATCTCGTCGATGTAGGCCTTGATCTCGTCGGGGGTGTGGAAGTGTCGGGCCTCGTCCAACATCGCGCCGCGGTAGGCGAACCGAGGATAATCCAGGATCGTGCCGCCCGTCACTGTCCACGCGCGATGCTGCACGGTGATCGCATCGATCTCGACCGGCAGCAACTGGCGCAAGGTCTGGGTGCCGGCGAACAGGCCGGCGGTTGTGTTCGCCCTGATCGTCACTGCTCTCCGATCGACGGAGAGCCGGTACCCTTCGTCGCCGAGCAGCGCCTCGGCCGGCCCGAGCACGAGCGAGATGGTCGGCAGGCCGTGCGGCGCGATCGACACGACGGGCAGCGCGTATCCGGTGGCCGGGCGCAGCGCTCGGGCGAGTTGATCGCCGACGGCGCGGGCACCGCCGGCAGCCCGGACGACGGTGGGCGGGCCTAGCCGGAACGTGGCGCCCGCCTGCGGATGGACTTCGACCGGCGCGGGAATGATGCTGTTCAGCGTGGGACCGGTGGGGACGGCTTCGGCGGCCCCCGCTACGGCGACGGTCGGCAGGCCGAGGGCAGCCGCCACGACGACTCTGGACAACAAGGCTCTGCGCATCCATCGACGCTACATAAAACGACGTCGATCGGTAAAGGTTACTGACCGGTCAGCCATCGGGGCGGTTGAGGACGCCGACGACGATCGCGTGTACGGCGTCCAGGTCGGCCTCGTCCTTGAGTGGCGCCCTGCCGCCGGTCACGACGTACCACTCGGCCGCGTCCTTGTACTGCACGCGGACCGTGACCGTACCGTCGGCGAACTCCGTGCGCAGCGTCAGGTCGCCGGTGATGACGCCGACCTCGTCGGTCATCACCCCGCCCGGCCCGGCCGTGATGTCGGTGGTCTTCTCGGGGGGCATCAGCACTTCTCCAGCATGTCGATGAGCGCGGCCTTCTCGGCGATGGTCACCGTCAGCCTCCAGTGGCTCTTCACCGCTATCCAGTTCTCGGCGTACTCGCACCACTCGCCCGTCAGCTTCGGCTTCCACGTCGACGGGTCCTGGTCACCCTTTGCCCGGTTCGAGGACGCCGAAACGGCCACCAGTTGCGGGTCGTCGAGGTCGTTCGCGAAGTCCTCGCGCGCGGTCGTGGTCCAGCTCGACGCGCCCGACCGCCAGGCGTTGGCCAGCGGTACGAGGTGGTCGATGTCGACCTTCGTCGGGGAGTTGAGGACCTGGCCGTCATACACGCTCGTCCAGGTCCCGGCGACGACGTTGCAGCCGGACGTCTTCACCTTGGTGCCGTCCCGCTTCAGGACGGAGTCGCGGACGTCGCAGTTCGGGCCGGTCTTGCGCCAGGTTGGGAACTTGTCACGGCTGTAGTCCCGCATCGAGCCGGCCTTGGCGACGGTCAGCGCGGCCAGTTGGCCCGCGGGGTCGGTGGTGCCCGGTGAGGGAGAGCTTCCGGGGTCTCGGTGATCCAGGGGTGCGACCTGACAGCCGGTCGCGACGGTGAGGACGAGCAGGGCGGCCGCGATGCGCACGATCCACTGGGGAGGATGGGGGGACACGGCACCAAGCGTATGCGGTGCACGCCCGGGATTGTCCCGCGTGCCGCCCGATAGGCCGGGCGGCACGCGGGGGAGCTCAGCGAGCCCGGTTGACCGCGCTGGTCACGGCCTTGATCGAGGCACTGACGATGTTCGGGTCGATGCCGACGCCCCACACCGTTACATCGCCGACCTCACACTCGACGTACGCGGCCGCCTGGGCGTCGCCGCCCGCGGTGAGCGCGTGCTCGTGGTAGTCGAGCACCCGGACCTGGATGTCCAGCGGACGCAGCGCATGCACGTACGCGTCGATCGGTCCGTTGCCGACGCCGACCAGCGGACGCCGGTTGCCGCGGTGGAAGATCTCGACGTCGATCTCGACTTTTCCGTCGACGGTGGCGGTGCTGTAGCGCTCCATCCTGACCGCACCGAACGTCTGCTGTTCGACCAGATACTCGGCGGCGAAGATGTCCCACATCTGCTGCGGGAAAACCTCGCCGCCCTCCTCGTCGGTGAAGTGTTGCACCACGCTGGAGAACTCGATCTGCAGCCGCCGCGGCAGGTCGAGGTTGTGTTCCTCCTTCATGATGTACGCGACGCCGCCCTTGCCGGACTGAGAGTTGACCCGGATGACCGCCTCATAGCTGCGGCCCACGTCCTTGGGGTCGATCGGCAGGTACGGCACGCCCCAGGTGAACCTGTCCACTTCGGAGCCGCCGGCGGCCGCATCCGCCTGCAGCGCGGCGAAGCCCTTCTTGATGGCGTCCTGGTGCGAACCCGAAAAGGACGTATAGACGAGATCGCCGACGTACGGATGCCGCTCGTGTACGGGCAGCTGGTTGCAGTACTCGACGGTCCGCTTGATCTCGTCGATGTCGGCAAAGTCGATCATGGGGTCGATGCCCTGCGAGAACAGGTTCAGCCCCAACGTCACCAGATCCACGTTGCCGGTGCGCTCGCCGTTACCGAACAGGCATCCTTCGACCCGGTCGGCGCCGGCCAGCATGCCCAACTCGGCCGCCGCCACCGCGGTACCGCGGTCGTTGTGCGGGTGCAGGCTCAGCACCACGCTGTCCCGCCGGGGCAGGTTGCGGTGCATCCACTCGATCGAGTCCGCGTACACGTTGGGCGTGGCCATCTCGACCGTGGCCGGCAGGTTGATGATCAGCGGGCGGGCCGGGGTGGGGTCCACCACCTCGATGACGGCGGAGCAGATCTCCAGCGCATAGTCCAGCTCGGTGCCCGTGTAGGACTCGGGGGAGTACTCGTAGAAGACGTCGGTGTCCGGGGTGTAGATCTCCTGATACTTCTTGCACAACCGTGCGGCGCTGGTTGCGATGTCGGTGATGCCGTCCTTGTCCAGGCCGAACACCACTCGGCGCTGCAACACCGACGTCGAGTTGTAGATGTGGACGATGGCGCGCTTGGCACCGCGGATCGACTCGAACGTCCGCTCGATCAGGTGCTCCCGGCACTGCACCAGGACCTGGATGGTGACGTCGTCCGGGATCATGTCCTGCTCGATGAGCTGGCGGACGAAGTCGAAGTCGGTCTGGCTGGCCGACGGGAAG
>JBKOWB010000373.1:0-3304 GCA_046724195.1 Actinomycetota bacterium | reverse complement strand
TCGTTGGAGTCGTTGCGGAATCCATGCGGCAGGACACTCTGGTCGGCGTGATTGAGCTCCACGCGCAGGGTGCCGCCCTCGTCGTTGCAGAGCACCGGCTGATCCAGCCGACCGTGCTTGATGCGCAGTTCATCGAGCATCCGCAGGGCTTGACGAGCGAACCAGCCCAGTTCGGGGTGGTGGCGTTTGCCCTCCAGCTCGGAGATCACCACGAGGGGTACGACCACTTCGTGATCGGTGAACCGGCGGAACGCCGCCGGGTCGGACAGCAGGACCGAGGTGTCCAGAACGAAGACCCGGCCGGCTGGGGCGGGCTCCGCGTCGGCGTGCCGATCCCGGGACGCGCGGCGTCCCGAGGTGGCGCGGCTCCTGGAGGCTTTGGCGGCCGGGTCGTGAGTCGCCCCGGCGTCAGTACGGCGAGATGTCACAGGCCTGCTCCAGCGGGCGTGCAACCCGGTCCGCCCGCGGTCCGCCACCTCCGGCGCCCTTCACTGGCACGGGGTCGGGATGCGGGCCCCGTGGCGCTCTTTGTCGCAGGTCCGGGCGGCCGGCTGGCTAGGGATGACCCCTTGCCATGCCTAGAACGCTAGCGGGCAACGGCGGTACGCGGTAGTACAAAGCCCCGCGCCGCGCCGCCCGGAGCAACGAAAAATCTTCGCGTACGGAGAGTAAGCGCCAGGCGGAGCGGACCGCCGATTCGTCGCCGTGCGACAAGACCTCTGGCGGGTACGCTGAGGGCCGTGGCCGACTCCCCGCGTCCCACCCATCCGCTGAGTCCCGCCGAGGCGTTGCGATTCACCGCCGGGCGTGTCAAGGACACCACATTCTTCTTCGATTTCGACGGCGTGCTCTCGGCCGTCACCGACGATCCCGACGCGTCGCAACCCGTGCCCACGGTGTTGGGCGTGCTCGAGGATCTGGCCGCCGCGGTCGCGCGCGTCGCCATCGTCTCCGCTCGCCCGGTCAGCTTCCTGCGATCGCGGTTCGGGTCGCTGGCCCACGTCGACCTCTACGGCCTGTACGGCCTCGAGGTGTGGCACGACGGTGAGGTGGTCACCGAGCCGGCAGCGCTGCCATGGGTGCCCGCGATGGCCGACCTCGCCGAGCGGGCCGAGGCGGAGCTGCCCGACGAGATCCTTGTCGAGTACAAGCGCCTCTCCGTGGCGTTGCACTACCGCACCGCACCGCATCTCGCGCTGGCCGTCGAACGTTGGGGGCACGAGCAAGCCGAGCGCCTAGGCCTGCGCATCCAGGCCGGCCGGATGGTCGTCGAGCTCAAGCCACCGGTGGATCAGGACAAGGGCATGGTGATCAGCGAAGGCATCAAGCACGCCGCCTGCGCCTGGTACTTCGGCGACGACATGTCCGACATCAAGGCGTTCGACGCGTTGCGCGCCCGCGAGGCGGTGGATCCGACGTTCGTCGGCGTGTGTGTGGCGGTGGCTAACCCGGAGACCGGCGCGGAGGTGTCCAGCGCGGCGGATCTGACACTGCCGTCGCCGCAGGCCGTGGCGGACTTCCTGGCCGAAGCCGTGGCCTGCTTCCGCCGGTAGGTCAGCCCCTACTCGCGATCTTGGATGGTTGCGGTTAGTTTTCAGCCGTAACTTGCCAAGATCTGCGCATGCCGCGCTGTGCCGTCGCGCGCTCAGGCGCCGTAGCGGCGCTGGCGGCCCGCGTACGAGCGCAGAGCCCGCAGGAAGTCGATGTGGCGGAAGTCGGGCCAGTTGGCGTCGTGGAAGTAGAACTCGGAGTGCGCGGACTGCCACAGCAGAAATCCGGACAGCCGCTGCTCCCCGCTCGTGCGGATGACCAGATCGGGGTCGGGCTGGCCGCGGGTGTACAGGTGCTCGGCGATGTGGTCGACGTCCAGGATCTCGGCCAGTTCCTCGATCGTCCCGCCGGCCGCGGCGTGCTCGTGCAGCAGAGCCCGCACCGCGTCGGCGATCTCGCGCCGGCCGCCGTACCCGACCGCCATGTTGACCTCGACACCCCCCGTACGCTCGCGGGTCTTCTCCTGCGCCGCCTTCAGCGCTGCCGCGGTGGTGGCGGGCAGCACGTCCAGCGCGCCGACCATCCGCAGCCGCCACGGGTTGCCGTCCTCGGCAAGCTCGGTCGCCAGGTTCTCGATGATCTCGACCAGCGGATCCAGCTCGGCCGCGGGTCGCCGCAGGTTGTCGGTGGCCAGCAGGTAGAGCGTGACGTGCTTGATGCCGGCCTGGTCACACCAGGTGAGCAGCTCCTTGATCCGGGCCGCGCCGACGCGGTGCCCGTCGTTCGGGTCGACGTAGCCCATCTCGCGTGCCCAGCGCCGGTTGCCGTCGCACATGACGCCGACGTGCTGCGGCACGGGCTTGCCGGCCAGCTTGTCGGCGAGCCGCCGTTCATAGATCGAGTAGACAAGGGAGCGCAGACTCATCGCGTCCAGCCTATCCAGCGCGCCTGTGGGCTCAACCGTCGACCGTCTCGTCGCCGAGCAGTGCCATGCCGATCCGCCCGGCGGTACGGAGGTCGAAGATCCCGTCGCCCAGACCCAGATCCACCATCCGGTCGAAAACCGCGGCATCCCGGCGCGCGGCCCGCACCGCGGCGTCGACGACGGCGGGCCGCCGGGTGAGCCGGGCGGCGAGTCCCGAGTGCCGCAGATGCCGGCCGAGCCGCCGGCGCAGGGCGGAGGTGTATCGGGCCGCGACCCCACCGGGCCCGGCCGCGGCCGCGGCGCCGGCGAGCGCCCCGGACAGCACGGCGTAGAAGATCCCCTCGCCGGTGAAGGGATTGACCAGCGACAACGCGTCGCCGGCGAGCAGCACCCGGCCGTGCGCAGGCCGCGGCCGGCGAGTCGACAGCGGCAGGTGGTGGGCGCGCAGGCCGGAGGGTTCGCCGCCGGGCAGCAGGTGGCTCAGCCGCTCCAGCAGGTACGCCCGGGAGAGCGGCACGCCGCGCAACACTTCTCCGTACCCGACGTTCGCGGTGCCGTCGCCGACCGGGAAGGACCAGGCGTACGCCGGCCAGCGCGCGCCCGTGGTGACGATGAGCTGCTCGGTGGCGGCTGACGGCCGGTAACCGCGGATCGCGATGGCGAGGTGGCCGTCCGGGTTGACCGGATTGCCGAGCGCCCGGCGGACGATGGATCCGGCCCCGTCCGCGCCGATGACCACCTTCGCCATATAGGCGCCGTCCAGCCGGATCCCATCGCCGTCGTCGCGCACCGCCCGCACGGTGTGCTTTCGCAGCTCAGCGCCATGCCGGACGGCCGCCTCCACCAGCCTGGCGTCGAAGACACGGCGCGGCACGGTGTGTGCCGGCC
>JBKOWB010000127.1:0-6260 GCA_046724195.1 Actinomycetota bacterium | reverse complement strand
GTGTGGTCAATCTCGATGGCCAGCGGCAGCCCGTCGGGCCGCGCGCAGGCGACGTCGAGCACCGAATGCTGCTGGTCCAGTGGCGGCGGCAGCCGCACGACGCTGGGCGCGCGCCGGTAGACCCGCCAGCCGCGCCGGCCGGCCCACGCGGCTACCTCGTCGATGATCCGCGCGGTGACCTGCTCCGTGGTCAGGTCAGCGAACGTGAGCCGGTCCAGCCAGGCGGAGAGTTCGGCGGCCGGGTCCATGGCGGGTCAGTCTAGGCCTCGTCCCCGCCCCTTTCGCTGCGATGTCTAGCCGGCGGCGACGACGCTGCGCTGCCGCGCCAGCAGGCGCGACATGTCGTCGGCGGGCATGGGTCGGGCCATGTGGTAGCCCTGGCCCAGCGTGTAGCCCAGATCGCGCAGCCGCTGCGCCTGGTCCGCGTTCTCGATGCCCTCGGCGATCGTGTCCAGCCGCAGCGCGCCGGCCAGCTGGATAACGGCCCGGGCCACCGCCTCCCGGGCCTCGCGGGCGGCCGGGTCGCCGTCGTCGATCTCGATGCCGTCGACGAACGACTTGTCCAGCTTGACGATCGCGGCAGGGAAGGAGCGCAGCAGGCTCAGCGAGGACTCGCCGGTGCCGAAGTCGTCCAGCGCCAGCTTGATCCCCATCCCGTCGAGCTCGTGCAGCGTACGGGAGACCTGCTGGCCGCGCAGCACCGCCGACTCGGTGAGCTCGAGCACCAGGCGGTCGCTGGACAGCCCGCTGTCGGCCAGCGCCGCGACGACGTCGGCCACGAAGTCGGGGTCGTGCAGCTGCCGGGCGGAGACGTTCGGGCCGGCCTTCTGCAGCGCGTCCGGGCCGAACTCGGCCAGCCACGCGGCGGCCTGCCGGCAGGTCTCGCGGAGCACGAACCGGCCGAGCGGCACGATCAGCCCGGTACGTTCGGCGGCTGGAATGAACTCGGCCGGCTCCACCATCCCGCGGGTGGGGTGCTGCCAGCGCGCGAGCGCCTCGACGCCGATCACGCGGCCGTCCTCGAGGCCCATCACCGGCTGGTAGAAGACCCGGAACTCGCCCGCGTCGAGCGCCCGGCGCAGTTCGCCGCCGAGCTGGATGTGCGCGAGGACCGGCTCCTCCATGCCCGCCACGTAGTGCACGAAGCCGGCCTTGCCGCGCTGCTTGGCGGCGTACATGGCGACGTCGGCGTCGCGCAGGACGCCGTCCAGCGTCGCGCCCGGCCCGGCGGTGGCGATGCCGACGCTGGCCTGGGCGAGGAGCCGGTGTTCGCTGATCGGCTGGGAGAGCGCGTCCAGGATGCGCTGCGCCACGGCCTCCGGATCCATGTCGGGGCTCGTGAGCAGGACCGCGAACTCGTCACTGCCGACGCGTACCGGCAGGCCGTGGGGGCCGGCATCCGCGCGCAGCGTGTCCGCGACCGAAACGAGCAACCGGTCCCCCACCTCGTGACCGAGCGAGTCGTTGACGGTCTTGAAGTCGTCCAGATCGACCAGCAGGACCGCGGTCGGTACGCCCGCGTCCAGCGCCGCGGCGAGCCGCTTGCGGAACAGCGCCCGGTTCGCCAGACCGGTCAGCCCGTCGTGGGTGGCCTCGTGCTGCAGCCGCCCCTCCTGGACCCGCTTCTCGCGCAGCAGGCGGGCGTTTTCCCGGAACGCGACGTACTGCCGGAGCGTCACCAGCGCCGTGACCACCACGACCGCGACCATCACGAGCCGCCCTGGCCAGCGCAGCGTGCCGGACGCGGTCGCGATCAGCGGCACGTCGACCGCGGCCACCGCGAGGTACGGCAGCACGGCGGACAGCCGCAGGCGGGACTCCGGCACCGGCATCGCCGTGCGCTGCCATTGCGCCCGGACGGCCAGCGTCGCGAGCACCGGCGCGATCGGCATGACGATTGCCTGCGACGGGACGCCGCCGGCGTACCCGTAGCGCACGGCCAGCACCGCGACCGCCGCCGCGGTCAGGCCACACGCCGCGACAAGCCGCATGGCGCGGCGGTCGACCGGACCGGCCCGCACGTACGAGACCTTGGTGATGCCCCCGATCGCGAGCAGGAACGCCAGCGCGACCAGCACCATCGCCTGCTTGCTCCACGGCTCGGACGCGGTCAGCATCGGTGCGAGCCCGAAGTGCCACAGCACGGTGGCGCAGCCGAGGAACGCGATCGAACGGTCGAGAAGCACCCGCCAGCGCTCCGCCGGGTCCGTCGTCGTGGCGCCGGTGGGCACCGCGGCCACCGCCCAGATCGCCACCGCGAACCCGGCCGCCACGCACCCGGCCGCGGGCACCGGCATCGACCGGGTCGCGGCCAGCTCGTGATGCACCAGGAAGTCGACGGCGAGCCAGGCGTAGCCGGCGGTCAGCAGCGCGAACGCGACGAGCAGCCGGAGCCAGAAGCGCCACGCGACGGCCTCGAGCGGCACCCACTCGAGGAGGCGGAACACGGCCAGCGTCGCGATCGCGCCGTTGACCGGGAGCACCACATAGGCCAGCGCCTGCGTGCCCGCGCCTACCGTGACATACGCCAGGTACCAGGCTGTGCCCGCGGCCAGGACGCCGACCGCCGCCCAGACGTAGCGCCGCGGCGCGCGGTCGGGCGCCGGGCCGCGAATGCCGGCCCGGTACCGCGGGACTGCAGGAAACGCCCGCCGCGTCACGCCAGGCACCCTATCCGGCTATGTGCGTCCGGGTTCTCCCCCGATCGTTCGATCTAAGCCCCTCGTCCGATGGTTGTCAGGGAGACCCCGAGGGTGCTGTCCGCGGGCCAGCTCCACGGAAACAGTTGTTCACGCCTCTTGTCTGGTGCGGATTCAATGAAAAGATGGGCCTGCGAAGCGTGATATCTCTGCTGGAGGCCCGATGACCACGAAGAGCGTGCTGCACAACTTCATCGACGGCGCGGCGGTCGAGCCCGCCGACGGACGGTACGAGGACCTCATCGACCCGTCGACCGGCGAGGTGTTCGCGTCCGCGCCCGTGTCCGGCGAGACCGACGTCGACCGTGCGATGGCGGCCGCCGCCAGGGCGTTCGAGAAGTGGCGCGAGACCACCCCGAGCGAGCGGCAGCGGGCGCTGCTGAGGTTCGCGGACGCCGTCGAGGCCCGCGCCGACGAGCTGGTCGCCGCCGAGGTGCAGAACACCGGCAAGCCGGTCGCGCTGACCGCGAGCGAAGAGCTGCCGCCGGCCGTCGACCAGATCCGCTTCTTCGCCGGTGCCGCCCGGCTGCTCGAGGGGCGGTCCGCCGGCGAGTACCTGGCCGGCTACGAAAGCTACGTACGGCGCGAGCCGGTCGGCGTGTGCGCGCAGGTCACGCCGTGGAACTACCCGCTGATGATGGCGGTCTGGAAGCTGGCGCCCGCGATCGCGGCCGGAAACACGGTCGTTCTCAAGCCGTCCGACACGACACCGGTGACGACGGTCATGCTGGCCGAGATCGCCGCCGAGTTCCTGCCGCCGGGCGTGCTCAACGTGATCGTCGGCGACCGCGACACCGGCCGGGCGCTGATCGGGCACAAGACGCCGCAGATGGTCTCGATCACCGGATCGGTCCGCGCCGGCATGGAGGTCGCGACCGCCGCCGCTGCCGACCTCAAGCGCACGCACCTGGAGCTCGGCGGCAAGGCCCCGGTGGTGATCTTCGACGACGCCGACATCGCGGCCGCTGCCGAGGCGATCGCCGTAGGGGGCTACTTCAACGCGGGCCAGGACTGCACCGCCGCCACCCGGGTCCTCGCCGCACCGGGCGTGTACACCGATTTCGTGGCGGCCCTGGCCGAGCAGGCCCGCGGCACGAAGACCGGGGCGCCCGACGAGGAGGACATCCTCTACGGCCCGCTCAACAACGCGCGCCAGTTCGACCGGGTGAGCGGCTTCGTCGACCGGCTGCCCGACCATGCGCGGCTCGACGCCGGTGGCGCACGGGTCGGCGATCGTGGCTTCTTCTACTCCCCCACGGTCGTCTCCGGGCTCGAACAGTCCGACGAGATCATCCAGGACGAGGTGTTCGGGCCGGTCATCACCGTGCAGCGGTTCACCGACGAGGACGAGGCGGTGCGCTGGGCCAACGGCGTCGAGTACGGGCTGGCCTCCTCGGTGTGGACCCGCGACCACGGCCGGGCCATGCGGATGACCCGGCGGCTCGACTTCGGCTGCGTCTGGGTGAACTGCCACATCCCGCTGGTCGCGGAGATGCCCCACGGCGGCTTCAAGCACTCCGGTTACGGCAAGGACCTTTCCGTGTACGGGCTGGAGGACTACACCCGGATCAAGCACGTCATGCACAGCCTCGAGGGGTAGGGATGTCGACGTCGGAGGAGCTGCACAAGCGGCGTACGGCCGCCGTCGCGCGGGGCGTCAGCTCGGTGGTCACGTCCTACGTGGACAGCGCCGGTGGCGGAACCCTGCGCGACGTCGACGGTCGGGAGTGGATCGACTTCGCGTCCGGCATCGCCGTGACCAGCGTCGGCAACGCGGCGCCCAAGGTCGTCGCCGCGGTCCGAGAGCAGGTCGAGCGGTTCACCCACACCTGCTTCATGGTCGCTCCGTACGAGTCGTACGTCGCGGTCTGCGAGCAGCTCTCCGCCCTGACGCCGGGCGCGTTCGACAAGCGGGCGGCGCTGTTCAACTCCGGCGCCGAAGCCGTGGAGAACGCCGTCAAGGTGGCCCGGCACGCGACCGGACGCCAGGCCGTCGTGGTGTTCGAACACGCCTACCACGGGCGGACCAACCTCACCATGGCGCTGACCGCCAAGTCGATGCCGTACAAACACCGGTTCGGCCCGTTCGCGCCCGAGGTGTACCGGGCACCGATGTCATACCCGCTGCGCGACGGCGACCTGTCCGGCCCGGACGCGGCGATGCGGGCCATCGACGTGATCGAGAAGCAGGTCGGCGGCGCCAACGTGGCCGCCGTGCTGATCGAGCCGATCCAAGGCGAGGGCGGCTTCGTGGTACCGGCGCCCGGCTTTCTGTTGGCGCTGTCGGCGTGGGCCCGCGGCGCCGGCGCCGTATTCATCGCCGACGAGATCCAGACCGGGTTCTGCCGCACCGGAGTTTGGTTCGCCTGCGAACACGAGGGCGTCGAGCCCGACCTGGTGACCACCGCGAAGGGCATGGCCGGCGGGCTGCCGCTGGCCGGCGTGGTGGGCCGGGCCGAGCTGATGGACGCGGTGCATGTCGGCGGGCTGGGCGGCACGTACGGCGGCAACCCGATCGCCTGCGCGGCTTCGCTGGCGGCCATCGAGACGATGCGCGAGCTGGACCTCGCCGCCGCCGCACGAGCCCTCGAAGCGCAGCTGGTACCGGCTCTGCAACGGCTCGCCAGCGTGGACGCTGGCATCGGCGAGGTGCGCGGCCGCGGTGCGATGATCGCGGTGGAGCTCGTCAAGCCGGGCGCGACCGGACCGGCCGGCCCGGCGCCGGACGCGGCCCGGACCACGGCGGTGGCCCGCGCGTGCCACGCCGCCGGACTGCTCGTGCTGACCTGCGGTACGTACGGAAACGTGCTGCGCTTCCTGCCGCCGCTGGTGATCTCGGCCGAGGAGGTGGCCCGGGCGCTGGCCATCATCGAGGAGGCCTTCGCGGCCACCCGCTGACCGTCCACAGAAGTCGTTCCGTCGGTGGCCGATCACGTGTCGATGCCGAGACCGACCCGGTCCAGCGTGCGCAGCCAGATGTTGCGCCGGCCCTGGCGCCGGTCCGCCCGGCCGATCGACCAGCGGGTCACCTGCATGACGCCGGAGCGCACCGGCTCCGGCGGGAACGGCACCGGCTTGCCGCGCACCATGGTCAGCGCGGTCCGCTCGGTCGGACGGCCGGCGAGCAGGTCGAGCATGACGTTGGCCCCGAACCGGGAGGCGCCCACGCCGAGGCCCGTGTAGCCGACCGCGTACGCCAGCCGCCCGCCGTAGGCGGTGCCGAAGAACCCGCTGAACCGGCTGCAGACGTCGATCACACCGCCCCACTTGTGGGTGAAGCGGATGCCCTCCAGCTGCGGGAAGGTGTCGGCGAAGTGCTCAGCGAGAGTGATGAACGTGGTTTCGCGCTGGTCATGCTCCGGGGCGATGCGACCGCCACGGTAGTAGACCGCGTCGTAGCCACCCCACAGGATCCTGTTGTCCGCGCTGAGCCGGTAGTAGTGGAACTGGTTGCCGGCGTCGGCGACGCCTTGCCGGTGCGCCCACCCGATCGCTGCCAGCCGCTCGGCGCTGACTGGCTCGGTCATGAGCGCGTAGTCGTAGACCGGCACGACGTAGTGA
>JBKOWB010000085.1:0-10189 GCA_046724195.1 Actinomycetota bacterium | reverse complement strand
TGGGGCGACTTCCTCTTCGCCCTCACGCTCACGACCACCGAGAACGTCCGCCCGGTGACGCTGGGCCTGTTCACCTACATCGGTTCGTACGTGAAGGACTGGAGCTCGGTCATGGCCACCGCCGTCCTGGCCTCGATACCCGCCCTCGTCCTGCTCGTGGTGGCCCAGCGCTATGTCGCGGCCGGCACCACCGCGGGCGCCATCAAGTAAGGAGTCGGCTTTGAACCTGTTCACTCGCGACGGTGACGCCCTCGAGGTCCGCCACCAGCACGAGGTCCTGCGCGTCGAGCCCTGGGGCCCCGACAGCGTCCGGGTCCGGGCCGCGCAATCGTCCCTTCCGGCCTCGGACGTCGGCGCCCTGGACGTCCGGCCGGCCGGCGACGGCACAGCGGTCATCAAGATCGACGGCAAGGTCGCCCGGCTGGTCAACGGCGACGTCACCGTCGAGGTCGGCCAGTCGGCCGACGACGGGTACCCGTTCCCGCTCGTCCGGTTCCTGCATACCGCCACCGGCGAGGAGCTGCTCGCCGAGGAGCGCGAGCACTTCTGGTGGCCCGGCGCGCGCGTCTTCTACGGCAACCGCACCGGCAGCGGCGAGATTCACCAGCAGTTCCGGGCGTACGAAGGGGAGCGCCTCTACGGCATGGGCCAGCGCACCCACGGCCGGCTCGACCACAAGGGACTCGCGCTCGATCTGATCCAGCGCAACGCCGAGGTGTCCATCCCGTTCGTGCTCAGCAACCGCGGCTACGGGTTCCTGTGGAACAACCCCGCGGTCGGCCGGGTGGAGTTCGCGGACAACGCCACGCGCTGGACCGCCACGCAGGCACGGGCGATCGATTACTTCCTCACGGTTGGCTCGCCCGCGCGGGTCCTGGCCCGTTACGCCGATGCCACCGGCCATGCGCCGCGGCTGCCGCGCTGGGCGAGCGGCTTCTGGCAGTGCAAGCTGCGCTACCGCAACCAGGAGGAGCTGCTCGAGGTGGCGCGCGAGTACCGCCGTCGCGGCCTGCCGCTGTCGGTGATCGTCACCGACTTCTTCCACTGGACCGCGATGGGCGACTACCAGCTGGATCCGGCCGAGTATCCCGATCCGCCGGCGATGATGCGCGAGCTCGACGAGCTCGGCGTGCGTCTCATGGTGTCGATCTGGCCCACCGTCTCCCCGCTGTCGGAGAACTACGAGACGCTGCGCGCCAACGGCATGCTGGTCGGCGCGGACCAGGGCATCGAGTTCCAGACGACCATCCGGGACAAGGGCATGGCCGTGGCCATGCCGGTCGCGTTCTACGACCCCACCAACCCCCGGACGCGCGACTTCCTCTGGTCGGTGGTCAAGCGCAACTACCACGACCTCGGCGTACGGGTGTGGTGGCTGGACGCCTGCGAGCCGGAGATCAATCCCGGGCACATGGCCAACCTTGCGATGCACGCCGGCCCGGGCGCCGAGGTCGCGGGGATCTACCCGCGCGACAACGCCCGCATGTTCGCCGAGGGCATGGCGCGCGCCGCCGAGGAGAACAGCGACCCGGCCGACGCCGAGACCGTGCTGCTCTGCCGCTCCGCGTGGGCGGGCCAGCAGAAGTACAGTGCCGCGGTCTGGTCCGGCGACATCCCGGCGACCTGGGACTCGCTACGCCGCCAGGTGCGGGCCGGACTGAGCATCGGCATCGCCGGGATCCCGTGGTGGACCACCGACATCGGCGGCTTCCACGGCGGCGACGCCCGCGACGAGGACTTCCGCGAGCTCATGGTCCGCTGGTTCCAGTACGGCGCGTTCTGCCCGCTGTTCCGGCTGCACGGCAATCGGGAGCCGCGCATGGCGACCGGCTGGGACATGACGGGCGGGCCGAACGAGGTGTGGGCGTTCGGCGACGAGGCGTACGGCATCATCGCCGGCGTCATGGCGATGCGCGAGCGGCTGCGGCCGTACCTGCACGAGCAGCTCGACAAGGCGGCGTCCGACGGCCTGCCCGCGATGCGGCCGCTGTTCGTCGACTTCCCCGACGACGATCGCGCCTGGGCCGTGGAGGACCAGATGATGTTCGGCCCGGACGTGCTTGTCGCCCCAGTGCTGGAGTCGGGCGCCCGGAGCCGGACGGTCTACCTGCCACCCGGTACCCGCTGGACCCACGTCTGGAGCGGCCGCACCTACGACGGCGGCACGGTAGTGGAGGAGAACGCCCCGCTAACCCAGATCCCGGTCTACGTGCGCGAGGGCGCCGACGTCCCCATTACAGGTTGACCCTCCCGCGATCTTGGACTTGTGGTTGGCTTGTTCCCACCCCAAGTCCAAGATCGACGGGGTTTCGCGTTAGTTGCGGATGATCGTGAACGTTGTCGTCTGGTTTTCGATGTCTCGGTAGTTGTTGCTCATCTGCAGGTTGTTGAACGTGACCGAGCCGACCGCCGGTCCCTGGCCCGGTTCCGGTAGCGGGTTGGCCCAGAGGCCGAAGCCGGACTTGGCGTCGAAGGCGTCACCGCTCTTCTGCGCGCCGGTGATCGTGATGTTGGTGAAGATCGTGTCCTTGATCGGGTTCTGCGGCGCGCCGCCCACGTAGTTGGTCTGGAACATGATGCCCGAGTAGGTAGGGTCGACGATGTCGACGTTGTACACCCGGATGCCCTGGAAGACCTTCGACGCGGAGAACACCCAGATGCCCGGGAACGTCTGCGCGCCCCAGAAGTGTCCGCCGGCCCGCACGATCGAGATGTTGTCGAAGACGGTCGGTGGGTCCGCGCCGAAGCCGTTCATCGGGTAGCCGAAGTCCAGCGAGCTGATCGTGATGCCCGAGTAGACCAGGGTGTCGGCGATGTAGATGTTCTTGAACGTGTTGGCGTACCCGCCGTAGACCGCGATGCCGGCGGCGCGCCAGGTCAGCGTGCTGGACAGGTTCTGGTAGGTGTTGTTGATCTCGTCGGCGCCGCCCGCGTCGATCGCCGAGAACAGCGCGAAGCTGTCGTCGCCGGTGGCCCGCGCGTCGTTGTTGTCGACGAGGTTTCCGGTGCTGCCGTTGGTCATGTTGATGCCATCGGCGAAGGTGTCCCGGATCCGGGAGTTCTTGATCACCATGTTGTCGGTGTTCTGTCCCCAGTAGAGACACACGACGTGCTCGGTCCAGATGTTGTCGATGGTGATGCCGGAGACGTTGGCGAAGTTGAACACCTTGCCCGGACCGTCGATGCGGATCGTGTAGTTGCCGAAGAACGCGAAGTTCTTGAACGTCGACCCGCTGGATCCGCTCTGCGCGTCGAAGCCGGCGTCCGTCTCCGACTGGGCCTGCGGTGTGAAGAATCGCGTATACCACGGCCCGGCGCCGACCACCTGGATCGCCCGGCCGTACACATTGAATTTGTTCTGCGTCTGGTAGTCGCCGGCCGGCAGATAGACACCGAGCTTGCTGGTGTCCTGGCGGGCGGTGTCCAGGGCGTTCTGCACCGACTGCTGGTCGAAGCCGGTCGGTACCACGTACCTGGCTGGGTCTGGGTTGGCGACCGGCGCGACCTGCTCGGTATTGATGAAGTCGATCGCGATGGTGCCGCCGTTGCTGCCGTCCTTCTGCAGCTTGATGACGTTGCCGGCGCTAACCGTTCCGGCCAGCATGATGTTCGCCTCGTCGTAGATGTGCCGCGGGCCCGTTCCGGAGTTCTGCGGCTGCGCCTCGTTGCCGTAGAGCCAGGCGTACCTCGACGTCAGCGGCAGCGTCTTGTTGAGCGTGCCGTTGACGTACACGTTGATCGAGCTGGTCGTGCCGTCCGGGATGGAGAACCGGGCGACCAGGGTGTTGGTGCTGGCCCGGGTCGTCCACTGCACGTACGCGCCGGTGGCGTTCAGCGTGACGGCTTTGCGGCCGGACGCCTCGCCCGCGAGGTCGCCGATGGTCCGGTTGGGCCCGACGATCTGCGCGCCGCCACCGATCGAGCCGTCCTCCGCCTCGTACATGTCGTATGGCATGTTCGCGCCGCGACCGACGAAGAACGGCTTGTCGCTGGTGTTGTTGGCCTGCTTCACGGGCAGCTCGTTGGCGTCGGCCGCCAGTTCGGTGTGGACGGTGTACTTACCGTTGACGGCCGTCCAGGTGCCGAGGTTGATCGGCGGCGAGGACGCGCCGGCGGCCAGGGTGCCCGAGTACGAACCGGTGAGGGTCCGCACGACCGTCGTGCCGCTCAGCACGGTGAGCGTGATGCCGTGCGAGCCGCTCGCCGAGGCGACCGTGCCCTGGTTCTTGATCGTCACCGCGAATGTGACCGTGTTGCCGGCGGCCGGGTTGCTCGGCGACCAGCTCACCGCCGAAGCGATCAGGTCGGAGCTGGCGACCGGGGCCACCACCAGATTGGTGGGGTTGTTGTACGAGTTGTTCGCCTCGTTCGTCTCGATGACCGTGTTGGCTTCGTCCACCTTCGCGCTCAGGGCGTACGTGCCGGCGTCACGCGCGCCGATGTTCGCGGAGACCGTGGTCGACGCGCCGGCCCCGAGTGCCCCGACGCTGGCGGCGCCGACCTTTGTCGTACCCAGGTAGAAGTTGACGTTGGAGGCCGGGCTGCCCGCGTTGCCCGCGTTGCGGACGGTGGCCGACAGCGTGACGGAGTCGGTCTCGACCGGCGAAGCCGGTGAGAACGACATGCTGGAGATCGTCAGGTCCGGGTTTGGCGCCGGAGTGCCGATGATCTGGAACTCCGCGGCCTGGCCGTTGGGCGCGCCGGTGTTCGCGGTGAACTGCAGGCGGAAATCCGCGGCGGTCGCGACCACCGGGATGGTCACCGTGTTGCCGGTCGCGGGGTTGAAGGTGTAGGTCGCCGAGTTGACCAGCGTGGTGAATGTCGACGAGCTTTGCTCGCGACCCAGCACCGACAGCGTCTGCTGGCGGGTGCCCCAGATCGGATCCGGGTTGAGCTTGATCACGATGGAGCTGGTCGACGCGTTGGCGCCGAGCGCGACCGTGAGCGTGCTCGGGTACGCGCCGGGCGCGCCCTCCCAGTAGGTGGCCACGTCGTTGTCGTTCGCGTTCGTGGCGACGAACGTGTACACGGTCGACGACGCCGTGATCGGCTTGCCCACCGCGAGGTTGCTGCCCGGGCCGCCGGTGCCGGTCCGGGTGACCGTGTTGCTGGCCTCCGAGATGTTGCCGGCCGCGTCCCGGGCCTTGACGTAGTACGAGACCGTGGCCGACTCCGGCTGGCTGTCGGTGTAGGTCAGGATGTTGCCAGCGACGCTGGCGCGCACCGACCCGTTCGCGTAGACGTCGTAGGCGGTGACGCCCACGTTGTCGGTCGACGCGCCCCAGGCCAGGCGGATCTGCCCGCTTGCCGGCTGGGTGTAGGAGAGCGTGCCGGGGGCGGTGGGCGACTGGGTGTCGCCGGAGCTGCCGGTACGCGTGATCGTGTTGCTGTTCGCCGAGGCGTTGCCGGCGGCGTCCCGGGCCCGGACGTAGTACGAGACGGTCTCGCTGTCCGGCCGCAGGTCCGTGTAGGTCAGCACGTTGCCGGCCACGCTGGTGAGCAGCGCCCCGTTCGCGTAGATGTCGTAGGCGGTGACACCGACGTTGTCGGTCGCCGCGTTCCAGGTGAGCCGGATCTGGCCGCTCGCCGGCTGGGTGTAGGCCAGGTTGCCGGGTGCCGTGGGCGGCTGGGTGTCACCGGCTACCGGGCCGTAGACCTCGAGCTCGGATACCTGCCCGGCCGGCCAGCCGGTGTTGGCGGTGATGTTCAGCCGCAGGTACCTGGTGGTGGCCGCGGTGAAGTTGATGGTCACCGTGTTGCCGGTCGCCGGGTTGAACGTGTAGCCGGCGCTCGCCACCAGGTCGGTGAAGTTCGAGCCGGTCGCGCTGCCCTGCACCGCGAGCGTCTGGGTCCGGGTCGCCCACGCGGTCAAGGGCGGCAGCTTGAGTACGGTCTGGTTCACGCTCACCGAGGCACCCAGGTCGACCTGGATCCATTGCGGGAACGCGTTGTTGGCGCTTTCCCAGTAGGTGCTGGCGTTGCCGTCACCCGCGTTGGGCGCCGGGTACACGTCCGTGAAGCTGCTGGCCGTGAACGTCTTGCCGGCGGCCAGGTTGGGTCCGGCAGCGGCCGCCGGGTTCGCTGGGGCGGCGGACAGGAGCGCGGCGACGACGGCGGTCGCGGTCGCTGCGGCGAATACTCGTCTTCTCGATCTGGACATGGGATGGGGGTCCCTTTCTCGGTGGCCAAGCCCCCTGCGGTTGCCCTTCCTGTCGTCGTTGGGCGCTGAGCTGCGGATGATCGGGCGCCGCCGGCGGTGGATCGGCCACGCCCGATGAGGACTCACCCGTCGGTGCGCAGGCGCAGCCACACGGCGGTGTCCTGGGGGAGGGAGACACCGTCGAGCGGACTACTGGCGAGCAGGCAGGTCTGGAATTCGGGCAGCGCGATGGCGTGTCCCGACATGTTGACGACGCAGGCGAACGCGGGCCCGCGCGTGTACGCGAGCGCTCCCGGTTCACTGGGGAGCCACGTCATCGACGGCTGGTGCAGGCCCGGCTCCGCCTGGCGGAGACGTATCGCCGAGCGGTACAGCTCCAGCATGGAACTCGGGTCCCCGGTCTGGGCCTGTACGGTGCGGTCCTTCCACTCCGGCGGCTGGGGAAGCCACGAGGCCGCGGTGGCGTCCGGTGGGCTGAAGCCGAACGGGGAGTCGTCGCCGCTCCACGGCAGCGGCACGCGGCAGCCGTCGCGGCTGTGGCCGTTGCGGGCCCACATCGGGTCTTGCAACTGGTCGGCCGGGATCTGCTCGTTCTCCCAGAGGCCGAGCTCCTCGCCCTGGTAGATGTAGGTGCCGCCGGGTAGCGACAGGGACAGCAGGGCCGCGGCGCGAGCGCGGCGGGTGCCCTGCTCGAGGTCGACCGGGGTGCCGTCGAGATTGGTGGCGAAGCTGAACGTGGTGTCCGCGCGGCCGTACCGGGTGACGTGCCGGGTGACGTCGTGGTTGGACAGCACCCAGGTGGCGGGCGCGCCGACCGCCGCGTGCGCGTGCAGCGTGCGGTCGATGCACGCGCGCATCAGGGCCGGATCCCAGGCGCAGCCCAGGAAATCGAAGTTGAACGCGGTGTGCAGCTCATCCGGGCGCAGGTAGTTGGCGAACCGCTCGACCTCGGGCATCCACACCTCGCCGATGAGCGCGCGGTCGCCGTCGTAGGAGTCGGCGAGCCGGCGCCAGGCGCGGTAGATGTCGTGCACGCCGTCGAGGTCGTGGTACGGATGCGGGTTGTCTTCGAGGACCTCGGGCAGGGCCGGATCCTTGAGCAGCAGTGCGGCCGAGTCGATCCGGATGCCGTCGACGCCGCGGTCGAACCAGAACCGCAGGATGTCCTCGAACTCGGCGCGTACGTCGGGGTGGTCCCAGTTGAGGTCGGGCTGCTCGGGCGTGAACAGATGCAGGTACCAGTCGCCGGGGGTGCCGTCCGGATTGGTGGTCCGGGTCCACGTGGTGCCGCCGAACTCGCCGCGCCACCGGGTCGGCATCTCGGCGCCGCCCGCACCTTTGCCCGGGCGGAACCAGAAGTAGTCGCGCTCCGGCGCGTCCGGCGAGGCCAGCGCCGCCTTGAACCACGGGTGGTCGCTGGAGATGTGGTTCGGGACGATGTCGACGATCATCCGGATGCCCAGCGCGTGCGCCTCGTTGATCAGCGCCTCGGCGCCCGCGAGCGTGCCGAAGACCGGGTCGATGTCGCGGAAGTCGGCGACGTCGTAGCCGGCGTCGGCCATCGGCGACGGGTACCAGGGGCTCATCCAGATCGCGTCGACGCCGAGGTCGGACAGGTGCTTCAGGTGGCTGCGGATGCCGTCGATGTCGCCGACGCCGTCGCCGTCGCCGTCGGCATAGCTCCGCGGATACACCTGGTAGATGACCGCGCTACGCCACCACGGACCGGCGTCTACTGTGGACACATGCACCTGCTTTCTGGGTTTCCTGGCGGGATGGATGTGCTCGACTAGCCCTTGAGACTGCCCGTGGTCAGGCCGGACATGATGTTTCGCTGGAAGATCAGGAAGATGACGACGGTCGGGATCGCGGCGATGACCGAGGCGGCGATCACCACGTTCATGGGCGTACCGCCGGAGAAGGCGTAGATGCCGACGCTGAGCGTCCGGGTCTCCGGCGACGGCATGACGAGCTTCGGCCAGAGGAAGTCCTTCCAGACCGCCGTCACCCCGAAGATCGCCACCACGCCGAGGATCGGACGCGACATCGGCAGGATGATCGACCAGAGCGTGCGCAGCGGCGAGGCGCCGTCGACCATGGCCGCCGCCATCAGATCCTCGGGGATCGAGTCGAAGAACCGCTTCAGCAGGAAGATGTTGAACGCGTTCGCGACCAGCGGCAGCCAGATCGCCCACGGCGAGTCGAGCAGGCTGATGTGCACGATCGGCAGGTTGATGGCGGTCACGTACTGGGGGACGATCAGCACCATCGCCGGGATCATCAGCGTCGCCAGCATCAGGGCGAGGACCACGTTGCCGAGGACGGGCCGCAGCTTCGACAGGGCGTACGCCGCGGCGGTGTCGAAGATGAGCTGGCAGAGCACCGCGCCGGCCGCGTAGTAGAACGTGTTGAACATCAGCTTGGCGAGGTTCAGGTTGTTCCAGGCGTCGACGTAGTTCTGCGACTCGGGATGCTTCGGGAACAAGGTCGGCGGAGTCTGCGCGACCTCCTGGGCCGACTTGAGCGCACCGGTGACCATCCAGTACAGCGGTCCGATGAAGACGAGCGTGAACACCACGATGACGAGGGTGAGCACCGTCCAGTACAGCATCTTGCCCTTGCCCCGCCTCAGCTGTGCGTCGGAGATGAGGGTGCGGGTCTCCTGTGCCATGTCAGTCCCGTTTCGTGGTCAGTCGCACGTAGGCGGCGGAGAAGGCGGCGAGGACCAGGAGCATCAGCACGCCGAGCGCCGCAGCGCCGTTGAGGTCGCTCTGGTAGAAGCCGTGCTGGTAGATCAGGTAGACGACCGAGGTCGCCGAGTCCTGGGTGCCCGCGCCGTTCGCCAGGATCAGCGGCTCGATGAAGAGCTGCATGGTGGCGACGATCTGCAACATCGCCAGCAGCGCGAGAATCAGCCGGGTCTGTGGGACGGTCACGCTCCAGATGCGGCGCAGGATCCCGGCGCCGTCGAGCTCCGCCGCCTCGTACAACTCGCCGGGGATGTTCTGCAGGGCGGCCAGGTAGATCAGGACGGCGGCGCCCATGTTCATCCAGGTGGACGCGATCACCATGGCCGGCATCGTCATGGTCGGCGACTGCATCCACTGCGACGTCGGCAGGTGTAGCGCGCGGAGGATCGCGTTGAAGAGCCCGGCGTCGCTGGGGTCGTACGCGTAGTACTTGAACAGGAAGAGCGCGGAGGCCGGCGGCAGCATCACCGGCAGATAAACCAGGATTCGCAGGTAGCCCTTGGCGTGCCGGAGCTCGTTGAACAGGATCGCCACGAAGAACGGCACCAGGTAGCCGAGGAGGAGCGCGAGGACCGTGAAGTACAGCGTGTTCTTCCAGGCGGTCCAGAAGCTCGGGTCGTGCACGATGCGGACGTAGTTGTCCCAGCCCACCCAGGTGGTCACGCCGCGGTGGGTGTGCTGGAAGCTCATCACGACGCCGCGGATCATCGGGTACCAGGAGAACAAGGCGAAGCAGAAGACCGCCCCGATGAGGAACGCGTAACCGGTGAGGCTGTCCCGTACCCTCCGTTGCCGGCGGCTCATGGGCCGGGGCCCGGCGGGCCGGATCGAACCGAGGCCGCCCGGTTGTGCGGTGGCACTCGGGACGGTGGTGATCGCCAAGGCTCACTCCTGAGAGTCGATGTGCCGGGAGCCGGGCCCGTGGTCCGGCCCCCGGCACGGTCGGGTCAGCTACCGGACGAGGCCAGCAGCTGGTTGACCTTGGTATCCGCCGTCTTGAGCAACTCGTCGATGTTCGCGTCGGGCTTCGTCAACACCGCGGACATCGCGCTGTCGAGCACCGCGTAGATCGCCTGCGCGTTCTTCGGCTCTCCCTTGATCGCGACCGGGTTGGCCTCGAAGAGCGCGAAGTTCTCGCTCGGCAGGTTCTCGTTCGCCTTGCGCTGCTGCTGCTCCTGCTGTCCGGCCGCGCTGCCGTTGGCGAACAGCGTCGGTTCGGGCAGGCCGACGGGCTGGTTCTGCGGCTTGGCCCGCGCGTAGTCGAACTGGCCCTTACCCG
>JBKOWB010000178.1:0-3276 GCA_046724195.1 Actinomycetota bacterium | reverse complement strand
GTCTAGTCTCGGTGAGCTAGACAGACTTGTCTGTTCACGATCCCCCTGGAGAGCCATGTCCACCTCCGCCACGGTCGCCTCGACCGCACCGGCGCAGCGCCCGGCCGAGAAGCGCAAGCGGTTGTCGCGACCCGTCGCCTTCGCCGCGATCGCCGCGATCTTCGTGACATTCACCGCGGCGTCCGCAGCGCCGTCCCCGCTGTACGTCGTCTACCAGCGCCAATGGGGCTTCTCGGCGACCACACTCACGGTGATCTTCGCGGTGTACGTGGCCGGCCTGCTCGCCGCGTTGCTGGTGCTCGGGGCGCTGTCCGACCACGTGGGCCGGCGCCCGGTGCTCGGGGCGGCGATCGCCCTCGAGGCCGTCTCGCTTGTGCTCTTCCTGACCGCGGGCGACGTGGCGCTGCTGCTCGCGGCGCGATTGGCTCAGGGCATCGCCACCGGTGCCGCGTTGACCACGCTCGGCGCGGCCCTGGTCGACCTCAATCCGCCGCACGCACCCGGGCGCGCGGGCCTCGTCAGCGGCATCGTTCCGCCGGCCGGGTTGGCGGTCGGCGCACTTGGCTGCGGCGGTCTCGTGCAGTTCGCCCCATCCCCGACCCACCTCGTGTACGCGCTCCTGCTGACCGGCATGGTGCTGGCGTCGCTGGTCGTCGCGCGGATGCCGGAGACGGTGAAGCGCCGCCCCGGCGGGGCCGCTTCGCTGGTCCCGCGACTGGGCGTCCCGAATCGGCTGCGCGGCGACGTCTTCGCGCTCGTACCGATCATCGTGGCCAGCTGGGCGCTCGGCGGCCTCTACCTGTCGTTGGGCCCGTCCGTCGCGGCTACCGTCTTCGGGTTGAGCAACCACCTCATCGGCGGACTTGTGGTGACGCTGCTCTGCGGCACTGGTGCGAT
Organism: Actinomycetota bacterium; assembly: GCA_046724195.1. Taxonomy (GTDB): domain Bacteria; phylum Actinomycetota; class Actinomycetes; order Mycobacteriales; family Micromonosporaceae; genus Actinoplanes. Next base: position 2,379 of record JBKOWB010000178.1, on the reverse strand, counting down.
CACCGCGTTCACGCTACGCAGCCGGCCGACGCCGCGGGTGCTCGCGATCGCCGGGGCCATGTTGACTGTGGGCGTGACGATCAGCATGGTCGGCGTCCAGGTGGACGACGTGGTGCTGGCCGCGGCGGGCACGCTGCTCTCCGGCGTCGGCTTCGGGGCGTCCGCACTCGCTTCGTTCGGCACGCTGGCGGCGCTCGCCGCGCCGGACGAGCGGGCCGAGCTCTTCACCGTCGCGCTGGTCATCGCGTACGTGGCCTTCAGCGTGCCGGCCGTGATCGCCGGACTGGCGACCGGCGCAGTCGGCCTGCACGCGACCACGCTGGTCTATGGCGTGGTCGTCGCGGCCCTCAGCGCGACCGCACTGGCCGCACAACGACTTCGCATGCGTTAGTCCCCTTCGTGGCGTTTCGGTGCGGGCGGTCCTCCGCCGACCGCACACGCCGGCCCATCGCTGCCACAGCCGGTTCCGACCGCGTTCACCACCAGCCGTCGGCCTAACGGCCGTCCCCATTAACGTCCCTGAATAGCTAGTCTCCGAAGATCGCCCGAAGGTGGGCGGCCCTCACCGGGTCGCCCACCTCCACATCGGGGCGGCGATCGCGAGGAAGGCTTGGGATGAGAAGAACCCTGGCGGCCATAGCGGCTGCGACGATCGGGTTGACGCTGGGCGCCGGCACGGTGCCGTCCACCGCGCAGGCGGGGCACCGCACCCCCGGCTACGACCCGCCGCCGATTCCGTGGGGGACGTGCGCCAGCGCCGCCCTGCAGTCGCGCGGCGCGCAATGCGGCTTCCTGACCGTACCGCTCGATTACGCTAACCCGGGCGGCACCAAGATCAAGCTTGCGGTGTCGCGGATCCTGCACAAGTCGTCGGCCGCCAACTATCAGGGCGTCATGCTGACCAACCCGGGCGGCCCGGGCGGATCCGGCCTGATCTACTCGGTGCTCGGCGAGTTCATCCCGGACGGCGTCGGCGGCGACTATGACTGGATCGGCTTCGACCCGCGTGGCGTCGGCTCCAGCCAGCCGTCCCTGGCGTGCGACGGCGAGTACTTCGGCTACAACCGGCCGTACTACGTGCCCGTGACGAGGTCGCTCGAGAACACCTGGCTGAGCCGGGCCGAGGGCTACGCGAACGCGTGCGACCAGGCCGGCGGCGCGCTGCTCGACCACCTCAAGACCACCGACAACGTCCAGGACATGGACAGCATCCGCAAGGCGCTCGGCGCCAACCAGATCAACTTCTACGGCTTCTCGTACGGCACGTACCTCGGCCAGGTCTACAGCACGCTGTACCCGAGCCGGGTTCGCCGGATGGTGCTCGACAGCAACGTCGATCCGCGGAGGGTGTGGTACGACGCCAACCTGAACCAGGACTTCGCGTTCAACACAAGCATCAAGGTCTTCTTCGACTGGGTCGCCAAGTACGACTCCGTCTACCACCTCGGCACGAGCGGCAGGGTGGTGGAGAGGAAGTACTACGCCGCGCTGCAAAACCTGCGCAGGCACCCGGCCGGCGGCGTCATCGGCCCGGACGAGTGGAACGACGTCTTCGTCTCCGCGGGCTACTACGTCTACGGCTGGGAGGACGTGGCCGTGGCGTTCGCGGCGTACGTCAACGACGGCGACTACGGCCCGGTCAAGGCGCTGTTCGACGGCGCGCCGACCGGGCCCGGCACCGACAACGGCTACGCCATCTACCTCGCCACCCAATGCACCGACGTCCAGTGGCCGACGAACTGGTCGAAGTGGAGGCGCGACAACTGGCGCATCTACGCCCAGGCGCCGTTCCTCACCTGGAACAACGCCTGGTACAACGCGCCCTGCGTGTTCTGGGGCGGCAAGGTCGGCAAGCCGGTCAAGGTCGACGGGTCGAAGGCGCCGCCGATCCTGCTGATCGACGAGACGCTCGACGCGGCCACGCCGTACTCGGGCAGCCTCTACGTCCGCAAGATCTTCCCGCGCTCGGTGCTCGTCGAGGGCGTCGGCGGCACCACGCACGCCGGCTCGCTCAGCGGCGTCGCGTGCACCGACGACACCATCGCGGCGTACCTGGCCAACGGCGCGCTGCCGAACCGGGTGCACGGCAACCGGTCCGACAAGCAATGCGAACCGGTCCCGCCGCCGGTCCCGACGGCCGCCGCGGCGACCAACGCGGCCACGTCGGGCGGTACCAGCCGCGCCGCCCTGCGGAGCGTCATCAAGACCGTCCGCTGACGGTCGGTGCGGTCAGGCCCGGGGGTCCTGCAGGAACTTCCGGGCCATGCCGTGCCGCAGGTTCTCCGGGATCAGCTCGAGCAGCTGGTCCCGGCGCAGCGGCAGGTCGAGGAGGCTCAGCTTGACCCGGTTCCGCCTGGCGTAGAGGCCGGCGGACAGGCG
>JBKOWB010000444.1:0-10555 GCA_046724195.1 Actinomycetota bacterium | reverse complement strand
ATGAGAAGAACAATAACGCGCGGCCGGCACCGCCGGTCAATGGAGGGTGGGGCGATTGTCGCCGAAGGTCGAAATCCGCCACGCAGAGTCGCGGCTACTACTCCGGACGCACCAAGGGGAACAGGATCGTTTCCCGAATGCTCAGACCAGTGAGCACCATCAGCAGACGATCGATTCCCATTCCCATCCCGCCGGTAGGTGGCATTCCGTACTCCATGGCGCGCAAGAAATCTTCGTCGAGCTGCATCGCCTCGGGATCCCCGCCGGCCGCGAGCAACGACTGGGCGATCAGCCGCTCCCGTTGCACCACCGGGTCGACGAGTTCGGAATAGGCCGTGCCGAGCTCGACGCCCATGACATAGAGGTCCCACTTCTCCGCCAGGCCCGGCGTTTCCCGGTGCGCCCGGGTCAGCGGCGCCGTCTCCACGGGGTAGTCCCGCACGAACGTGGGCGCCTGCAGGGTCGGCTGGACGAGGTGCTCGAAGAGTTCCTCGGCGAGCTTGCCCGCGCTCCACCTCGGGTCCACGGAAAGGTCATGCTTTTCCGCGTACCGCTGCAGTTGCGCAAGGTCTGTACTGACAGTTACTTCTTCTCCGAGCGCCGCGGACAGCGCACCGAACAGCGTCACGGAACGCCACTCGCCGCTCAGATCCAACTCGGTGCCGTCGAAGTGCGTCACGATCTGTGATCCGGCGACCGCGACTGCGGCTTCCTGAATCCACTCGCGCACCTGAGTCTGCATGACGTTGTAGTCCGCATACGCCTGGTATGCCTCGAGCATCGCGAACTCCGGCGAGTGCGTCGAGTCCATGCCCTCATTGCGGAAGTTACGGTTGATCTCGAAGACCCGCTCGATGCCACCGACCACGGCACGCTTCAAGAAAAGCTCCGGAGCGATCCGCAGATAGAGATCTATGTCCAGCGCGTTGCTGTGCGTTACAAATGGCCGTGCGGTCGCACCACCATGCAGCAACTGCAGCATTGGCGTTTCGACCTCGACATAATTGCGCCGGAACAGCGACTCCCGCAGGCTGCGTACCACCGTGGCCCTGGTCCGGACGATCTCCCGGGCTTGCGGACGGACGATGAGATCGACGTAGCGCTGCCGTACCCGCGTCTCCTCGCTCAACGGCTTGTATGCGACCGGGAGCGGGCGTAACGCCTTGGCGCTAATCGCCCACGAGTCGGCCAGCACGGAGAGCTCGCCGCGCCGGCTGGTGATCACCTCGCCGGTCACGGAGACCAGGTCACCCAGGTCGACCAAGTGCTTCCAGTCCTCGAGGGCCTGCGCGCCCACCTTGTCGAGGGACAGCATCGCTTGCAACTCGGTCCCGTCGCCATCGCGCAGCGTGGCGAAGCAGAGCTTGCCGCTGTTCCGGATGAAGATCACGCGGCCGGTCACCGATACCTTGTCGCCGGTGGCGGTGTCGGTGGGCAGATCACCGTACCTCTCGCGGACCTCGGCAAGCGTCGCCGTGCGGGGCACGCTGACCGGGTACGGCGGGACGCCCTCCGCCAGCATCCGGTCACGCTTGGACCGGCGGACCCGCATCTGCTCGGGAAGATCCTCGGCGGGCTCGATGGGCGGGCGATTCTGCTCGGTCACGGCACGACTCTCTGTCGACACGAATAAGGTCCCGAAAAGCCTACTCAGAGCTAGCCCGCAGCGGAGAACCGATATAAAAGCCCTAAAGCGTCAGACGTTCCGCTCGTATACCATCCGCAGACCGATCAGCGTGATCATCGGCTCGTGCGCGGTGATGGTGCGGCACTCGTCGATCACCAGCCCGGCCAACCCACCGGTCGCGATCACCGCCTTCACCGAGCCCAGTTCCTCGGTCATCCGCTCCACGATCCGGTCGACCTGCCCCGCAAACCCGAAATACATGCCCGACTGCAAGCACTCCACGGTGTTCTTGCCGATCACCGACCGCGGCTTGGTCGGCTCGACCTTGCGCAGTTGCGCCGCCCGCGCCGCCAACGCGTCGAACGAGATCTCGATCCCCGGCGCGAACGCCCCGCCGAGGAACTCGCCCCTCGCGCTGATCACGTCGAAATTGGTGGTCGTCCCGAAGTCGACCACGATCGAGGGCCCGCCGTAGAGCGCGTGCGCCGCGAGCGTGTTCACGACCCGGTCCGCACCCACTTCCTTGGGGTTGTCGATCGCGAGTTGCACCCCGGTCTTCACGCCCGGCTCGACGATCACGTTCGGCAGGTCGCCGTAGTAGCGCCTCAGCATCGTCCGCAGCGACCGCAGCGCCGCCGGAACCGTCGAGCACGCGCACACTCCGGTGATCTCCACGGCGTCACCGGCGAGCAGGCCGCGAAACAACAGGCCGAGCTCATCGGCGGTCGACCGCGCGTCGGTCTTGATCCGCCAGTTGTGGACCAGCTTGTCCCCGTCGAAGGTCGCCAGGACCGTATTCGTATTCCCGATGTCAATACACAGCAGCACAGCGTCTATCTTTCCTCGTTTCAAACCCGCTTTCGGGTACGGGCTCCAACGCGCCACCCGCAACATCCACTCCCGCGCTCACCGGGGTCGGAGGTCCATCGCGATGTCGAGGATCGGCGACGAGTGGGTCAGCCCGCCCACCGAGAGGTAGTCGACCCCGGTCGTGGCGTAGGCCGTAGCCGTGTCCAGCGTCAGGTTGCCGGTGGCCTCCAGCTCGGCGCGGTCGCCTACCGCCCGGACGACCGCGCGGAGCAGGTCGGGAGTCATGTTGTCGCACAGGAGGAAGTCCGCGCCCGCTGCGACGGCCTCCGCTGCCTCGGCGAGCGTCGTCACCTCGACCTGCACCGGTACGTCCGGAAAGGCGTCGCGGACGAGGCGGTAGGCGGCCGTGATGCTGCCGGCCGCGAGCTTGTGGTTGTCCTTGATCATCGCGACGTCGTAAAGACCCATGCGCTTGTTGGTGCCGCCGCCGACGCGAACCGCGTATTTCTCCAGCGCGCGCAGGCCCGGCGTGGTCTTGCGGGTGTCCAGCACGGTGGCCTTCGTACCCACGAGCGCGTCGGTCCACCTGCGGGTGTGGGTGGCGACGCCGGACATCCGGCAGAGCAGGTTGAGCGCGGTACGCTCGGCGGCTAGCAGGGCTCGCGTGGGCCCGGTGACGACCGCGAGAACGTCGCCGCGGACGACCCGGGCGCCTTCCGCGACACGCTGGTCGAACTGGGCCATCCCGCCCGACGTGGCCGCGAAGACCTGCGCCGCGACCGGCAGCCCGGCCACCACCCCCGCCGCTCGCGCGACGATCTCAGCGGTGTCCACCTGCCCGGCGGGAATCGTCGCCTCGCTGGTCACGTCCCGCGGCGGGTTCCCGAGATCCTCGCCGAGCGCGGCGTAGACCACCCGCTCCACCTCAACGAGATCAAGACCACCGGCGAGTTGCCCGGCGCCCGCGCCCGCGCTCGACGTCCCCGGGCCGCCCTCGTCGACGGTCATGCCAAGCCCACCTTCGGCATGCCCTCCCGGCCCTCGCTGCGCTCGGTGCAGTCGGTCATGCCATCTCCTCGAACGTCTGCGTCACGGCGCCCTTGGCGTCGATGGCGTCGAGCAGGTGGCCACGCCACTCGTCCGCCGCGGTGGGGTAATCCTCGCGCCAGTGGCAACCGCGCGTCTCGCGGCGGGCGTACGCCGACGCGACCAGGGCGCTGGCCACGGCCAGCAGATTGGTCGCCTCCCAGGCCTCAGTGCGCGGCGTGGTGCGCTGCTCGCCCAGGCGGGTCAGCTCCTTGGCCACAGCGACGAGCGAATCGGCGGACCGCAGCACGCCGGCGCCGCGGGTCATCGCCCGCTGAAGGTCGCCGCGGATCGCCGGAGCGGCCACCCAGGCCGCGACGTCGGGCGCCGCCACCGGGTCCGCCTGCGGCGGCAGGTCACGCGCGATGTCGTCGGCGATCCGGCGGGAGAAGACCAGGCCCTCCAGCAGCGAGTTGCTGGCCAGCCTGTTCGCTCCGTGCACGCCGGTACAGGCGACCTCGCCGCAGGCGTACAGGCCGGGGATGCTCGTACGTCCGTGCAGGTCCGTACGGACGCCCCCGGACGCGTAGTGTGCCGCCGGAGCGACCGGAATGAGCGCGATCGCGGGGTCGACGCCGGCCGCGCGAGTGGACGCCACGATGGTCGGAAACCGCTGCTCGAGGAAGTCCTTGCCGAGGTGGCGGGCGTCCAGGTAGACGTGGTCGGCGCCGGTCTGCCGGAGCACCCGGTGGATGGCCTTCGCCACGATGTCGCGCGGTGCCAGCTCGGCCATTTCGTGCTGGCCCACCATGAAGCGCTTGCCCGATTCGTCGACCAGGTGCGCGCCCTCGCCGCGCAGCGCCTCGGAGATCAGGGGTCGCTGCGCCGAGTTGATGCTGGCGGTGACGAACGATGTCGGGTGGAACTGGACGAACTCGATATCCGTGACGATGGCGCCGGCGCGCAGCGCGAGCGCCACGCCGTCGCCGGTGGAAACCGCGGGGTTGGTGGTCGACGCGTACACCTGACCCATGCCGCCGGTGGCCAGCACGACGGCGCGAGCGAGGATCGCGCCGACGCCGTCCTCGGCGCCCTCGCCCAGTACGTGCAGCGTGATGCCGCATGCCCGGCCGTCCGGGGCCCTCAGCAGATCCAGCACCATTGCGTGCTCGACCAGCCGGATCCACGGGTCGCGATGCACCGCCTCGTGCAGCGCGCGCTGCACCTCCGCACCGGTGGCGTCGCCGCCCGCGTGCACGATCCGGTCCGCACGATGACCGCCCTCGCGGGTCAGCATCAGGGAGCCGTCCGGCCTGCGATCGAACGCGGCGCCGAGCCGGATCAGCTCGCGAAGCCGCGCCGGTCCCTCCTCGACGAGCACCCGCACGGCCGCCCGGTCGCACAGCCCGACGCCGGCGATCTCGGTGTCGAAGGCGTGTGCCTCGGGGGTGTCCAGCGGGTCGAGCACCGCCGCGATGCCACCCTGCGCCCAGCGCGTGGAGCCGTCGTCGATGTTGACCTTGGTCACCACCGTGACGTGCAGGCCGGCCTCGCGCAGGTGCAGGGCCGCGGTCAGCCCGGCAACCCCGGAGCCGACCACCAGGACATCGGTGGTCTCGGTCCAGCCAGGCTCGGCGGCGGCAAGCCGGCGGGGCAACGCCGGGAGCTCGGCACGATGCGACATGCGCCCAGTCAACCCCGCGCGTCCGACCGGAACGCGCCGGGGGCAGCAGAAGTGCTCACCGTTACTTGTAACGGACCGCGGAGAGCGTCACGTCGCCACGGACCAGCTCGCCCACCATGCCGGTAACCGCCGCGGCCGGGTCTGTGTCCAGCTCGATGATCCTGTTGGCCGCGTCCACATGCACGATCCGGGGGCGGTAGGCGCGCGCCTCCGTGTCGTCCATCTGGCCGTACGAGATGAGGATGACCAGGTCTCCCGGGTGCACGAGATGGGCGGCGGCGCCGTTGATGCCGATGACGCCGGTGCCGCGCTCGCCAGGGATCACGTACGTCTCCAGGCGCGCCCCGTTGGTCACGTCCACGATGGCGACCTGTTCGCCGGGGAGCAGGTCAGCGGCGTCGAGAAGGTCGGAGTCCACAGTGACCGAACCGACATAGTGCAGATCCGCCTGGGTCACGGTGGCCCGGTGGATCTTGGACTTCAGCATCGTGCGGAGCATCAGGACGCCCTTCCCAGCACCAGCGGAACGTTGTCGATCAAGCGGGTGGTGCCCACCCTGGCGGCCGCCAGCAGCCTGGCGGGTCCCTCGACCGGCGCCGGCCCGAAAGCCGGGTCGGTGAGGGCCAGGTAGTCGACGGCTATGCCCGTACCCTCGGAAAGGATCTTGGTGGCGACGGCTAGGACACTCTCCGCGTCGGCCTGCGCGGCGCCCTCCCGGAGTGCGCGCGACAGCGCGAGCGCGGCCTCGCGCTGCTCGGCGGAGAGGTAGCGGTTGCGGCTCGACAGCGCCAGCCCGTCCGGCTCGCGGACGGTGGGCACACCCCGGACGTCGACCGGGATCTCCAGGTCGCGGGCCATGCGCTTGATCAAGGCGAATTGCTGGTAATCCTTCTCGCCGAAGAACGCCAGGTCGGCGCGGGTGAGCAGGAAGAGCTTGCAGACCACGGTGAGTACGCCGTCGAAGTGTCCGGGCCGGCTCGCGCCCTCGAGGATCTCGCCGAGCGGTCCCGCCGAGACGCGGACCAGCGGCGATCCGCCGGGGTACATCTCGTCACGATCCGGCGCGAAGACCACGTCGACGAACTCCTCCCGGCAGACATCAAGATCGCTGTCGAGCGTCCGCGGGTAGCGGTCGAAGTCCTCGTTCGGGCCGAATTGCAGCGGGTTGACGAAGATCGTCACGAGCAGGTGGTCGGCGTCTGCCCGGGCGGCTCGCATGAGCGCACGGTGGCCCTCGTGCAGCGCTCCCATGGTCATGACGACTGCGACGATGCCGGTCAATTCGGCGCGGGCAGACGCAAGACCGGCCCGGGTGTAGACCACGTCCATCACGGCTGTACCTCCTCAGGCACGCCCTCGCGGCCCTCGCTGCGCTCGGTGCACTCGGTCATGCCACTTCCTCCCGCACCCGGGCGAGCACGTCCAGCAGCTGCGCGGCGTCGTGCGGACGCAGGCGGCCGGACGCGATGGCCCGGTCCGCGGTGCGGCGGGCCAGAGCAAGATACGCGGGTACGGCGTCGGCCGGCATCCGTTCCAGGTGCTTCGCCACGGTGCCGGCATCGCCCCGGGACACCGGCCCGGTCAGCGCGGCGTCGCCGAGGCGCAACGCGTTGTCGAGCGCCGCGTGCAGCAGCGGCGAGAGCACCCGCTCGGGGCGCTCGATGCCGGCTACGCGGAGCAGGTCGGCGGCCTCGTTGACCAGCGTGACCAAGTGGTTCGCACCGTGGGCGAGCGCGGCGTGGTAGAGCGGGCGGGCGTTCTCGGCGACCCACTCGGGCACCCCGCCGAGGTCGCCGATCAGCCGCGTCGCGAAAGCCTTGTCCCGCGTGGTGACCCCCCAGGCGATGCCGGGAAGCCGGTCCAGGTCGGCGTTCTCCCCGGTGAACGTCATCGCCGGGTGCAGCGCCATGCCGTTGACGCCGCCCAGCACCGCGAGACCGTGTGCACCGGAAGTGTGCGCGACGACCTGGTCTCCGGTGAGCGCTCCGGTCTTGTCCAAGCCGCGCACCACTCCGGCCAGAGCGTCGTCCGGCACGGCCAGTAGCAGAAGATCGGTGGCGGCCCGGGCCACCTCATCAGCGGGGAGGATCGCGGCGCCCGGCAACAGGCGCGCGGCGCGATCGCGGGAGGCTGCGGAGACGGCTGCGGCGGCGACCACGCGATGGCCTGCGGCATCGAGCGCGCCGCCGAGGACCGCGCCCACCCTCCCGGCTCCGACCACACCGACAACAAGGGGGTACGCGCCATTACGCGCACGCAGCACCGCGCTCATCCGTAGATCCAGTCCTCGCGAAGGGGTACCGGTCGAGGTAAGTATGCCCGCATATGACAGCCCCGTGACAATGCCGTGTGAATTCCTTCACGCGGCGCCCGGACCACCATCGCCATGATCGACCGGTTGGCCAGCAGGCGACCTAGGGTGAGGGGATGCGGGTGATCAGCTGGCGCGCCGCGATGGCGTCGGCGCTGTACGGCCCGGATGGCTTCTTCGTCCGCGCGCCGGACGGGCCGGCCGGGCACTTCCGGACCAGCGTGCATGCGTCGCCGCTGTTTGCCGGCGCGCTGCTCCGCCTCATCGAGCGGGTCGACGCCGCGCTCGGCCGCCCCGACCCATTCGACGTGGTCGACGTCGGTGCTGGCCGCGGCGAACTCCTATCCGTCCTCCGCCATCTTGTGGTTGTGGACAAAGCGACCCCAAGATCACGGGTTCGGCGGCGGGCGCTCGGGGAGCGGATCCGGTTCACGGCGGTCGAGGTCGCGCCGCGCCCGCGCGGGCTGGACGAGGGCATCCGGTGGCGGCGGGCGGTGCCGGATGGGATCGTCGGCGTGCTGGTGGCCACCGAGTGGCTCGACAACGTGCCGCTCGACGTGGCCGAGGTGGACGGCGGCGGGCGGATCCGGCGCGTGCTCGTCGACCCCGCCACGGGTGTCGAGACGCTCGGCGGCGTCGTGCATGCGGCGGACACGTTCTGGCTGGCCCGGTGGTGGCCCGGCCGGGCGGAGCCCGGGGATCGGGCCGAGATCGGGTGGCCCCGCGACGTGGCCTGGGCCGATGCAGTGTCCAGCGTGCGCCGGGGATGTGCGCTGGCGGTGGACTACGGGCACGTACGCGACCGCCGGCCCGATCTGGGGACGTTGACCGGGTTCCGGGGTGGGCGGCAGGTCCCGCCCGTTCCGGACGGGAGCTGCGACGTCACGGCACATGTGGCGATGGACGCCGTCGCGGAGGCGGCCGGCACACCGTACGCGCTGGTCACGCAGCGGTATGCGCTCCGAGCGCTCGGGATCGACGGCGGCCGTCCACCGCTGGATCTTGCCCGAACCGATCCGGCAGGCTACGTACGGGCCTTGGCCGGCGCGGGCGCCGCCGCCGAGCTCACCGACCCGGCCGGGCTCGGCGGGCATTGGTGGCTGCTGCACACGATCGGCATCCCGGGCGCCGAGTCACTCCTCGCGTGAGCGATGCGTCCCCGGTCCGGTATCGACGGCGTGGCACGATGCTGTGGTGAGCGACTTGCGGGAGTTGACGGTCGGTACGGGGACCGGCCTGGACACGGCGGACATGGTGCTCAACATCGGCCCGCAGCACCCGTCGACGCACGGCGTACTCCGGCTCAAGCTCACGCTCGACGGCGAGCGGGTGATCGCATGCGAACCCATCGTCGGCTACATGCACCGCGGCGCGGAGAAGCTGTTCGAGGTGCGCGACTACCGGCAGATCATCGTGCTGGCCAACCGGCACGATTGGCTGTCGGCATTCGCCAGCGAGCTGGGCGTGGCGCTCGCGGTCGAGCGGCTCATGGGTATCGAGGTACCGGAGCGGGCGGTCTGGCTCCGGATGGCGTTGGCCGAGCTCAACCGAGTGCTCAACCACCTGATGTTCCTCGGCTCGTACCCGCTGGAGATCGGCGCGATCACCCCGATGTTCTACGCGTTCCGGGAGCGGGAGACGTTGCAGGCCGTGATGGAAGAGGCGTCCGGCGGCCGCATGCACTACATGTTCAACCGGGTGGGCGGCCTCAAGGAGGAGGTCCCGGCGGGTTGGACGCGGCGGGCTCGAGAGGCGGTCGGCCTGGTCCGCAAGCGGTTGCCGGACATCGACGATCTGATCCGCAAGAACGACATCTTCCTGGCGCGAACGGTCGGTGTCGGCGTGCTGACCGCCGAGCAGGCCGCGGCGTACGGTGCGTCCGGTCCGGTCGCCCGAGCCAGTGGACTCGATGTCGATCTGCGGCGCGATGAGCCCTATCTGGCGTACGACCAGCTGAACGTGCCCGTGGTGACGCGTGCGGCGGGCGACTGCCACTCGCGGTTCGAGGTGCTGCTGGATCAGGCGTACGTCTCCTTGGACCTGGTCGAGACGTGCCTGGACCGGGTGGACCGGACCAGCGGGCCAGTCAACGTGCGTCTGCCCAAGGTGGTCAAGGCGCCCGAGGGCCACACGTACGCCTGGACCGAGAACCCGCTCGGCATCAACGGCTACTACCTGGTGTCACACGGAGAGAAGACGCCGTGGCGCCTCAAGCTGCGGACGGCGTCGTACGCGAACGTCCAAGCGCTGACGACGCTCATCCCCGGGTGCCTCGTACCGGACCTGATCGCGATCCTGGGCTCGATGTTCTTCGTGGTCGGCGACATCGACAAGTAGCCAGTCACCAGCGCGTCTTCTTTCCCCAGTCACTCTGGTGCGGGTCGGACCCGTCCAGTTCGGCGCTGTAGGGATCGATGGTGGCGTGGCCGTCGCCGAAGAAGCCGTCCTCCGGGTCGTAGTCGAACTCGTCGTCGCCGGCGTGATCCGGACGCGACCGCCGGCCGGTGTAGCCGAGGTCGACTGCGGTGATGTCGGCCCGGCGCCGGCCGCGGGACGCTTCCCCGTGCGGCGTGCCCTTGCCCGAACCGCGGCGCCCGGACGGGCCGCCACGGCCCGGCTCGCCCCGCCGGGACGGGCTGCCGTGGCCGGACTCGCCACGCGCGGACCCGCCGTAGCCCGACCCGCCGCGTCCGGACGGATCGTCGTGGCCGGATTCCCCACGCTGGGACGCGCCGTAGCCCCCGTCGCCTCGGGCAGGCCGGCCGTAACCCGAGTCTCCGTGCCCGGACGGCCGGTAGTCCGACTCGCCGGACGGGTCGTAGTCCGATTCGTCGCGCCCAGGCGGACCGTAACCCGAGTCTCCGTGCCCGGACGGGCCGTAGTCCGATACGCCGCGACTGGGCGGGCCGCCGTAGCCGGCGTCGCCGCGACCGGGCGCACCGTAGTCCGGCTCGCCGCGCCCGGATACGCCGTAACGGGAGTCCCCGCGCCCGCGCTGGCCGCCGTAGCCCGCCTCGCCATCCCCCGGCCGGGGCGTGCCGTACTGGCCGGCAGGCGGGCCGGAGACCCGCCGCGCCGAGGCGGCGCCGGCGCTGCC
>JBKOWB010000450.1:0-4774 GCA_046724195.1 Actinomycetota bacterium | reverse complement strand
CTGGTTGTGTGTCATTCTGTCGCCCCTCCAGGGGCGCTAGAAGCACACACAAGCAGACGGAGAAGCCGCTAGTCGTCGTTGACGATCGTGCCGGTCGCGGTGGCGTCGGTGAGGCGGACCTTGGCCAGCCCGGCGATGACCAGCGCCAGCTTCTCGTCGGGCTCGCGGAGGCGATCGCCGCGGACCTTGATGGTGAACGCCGTGGCCGTCTCACCCGCCGGGATGACCTGGCAACCGAGGTACGGGTCGAAGTCCACGATCGGCCAGGCCGTGACCGGCAGCGCGGTGGCGCAGACGGTGAGCGGCTCGCTGAGCGGGCGGGACAGCGACACCGGGAAGGCCAGCGACGTGGTGCCGCGGTCGCCTTCCACCACACTTGCGTCGGCCACCGACAGAGCGGCGCGGGACTGGATGCGAGCCACCTGCGGGTCGTGGTCGCTGGCGCCGCGCGACGGGTTGGCCGGGTCGTCGGCCGAGAAGTCGGCGTTGACGTGCGTGGCGCGCATCTGGATCAAGTCCCCGTACAGGGCGGGGTTGACGAAGAGGCTGTCCAGCGTCTGGGCCTGGCCCTCGAAGTCGTAGGAGTAGGCCGACGCCGGAGCCTCCGCGACCAGGTTGTCCCAGAGGTTGTGCAGGCCGGCCTCGTACAGCGGGCCCAGCTGGTCGCCGGGGTGCGAAGGCACCGGATCGTCCGGGCGCGGGAAGACGTTCAGGTCGCCGCCGTAGATCACCCGCGAGTTCGCGTGGGTCGCCTCGATCGCGGTGACGATCGCGGCGCCGTACGTGGCCTGTTCGGTGCGCTGTCCGACCCTGCTGTCCGGCCCGGACGAGTAGTGGTTGCTGATCGCCCAGATCTGGTAGTGCTCGGACGCGCCGGGCGCGGCCTTGACGTCGAACAACCCGACCTGCGGTGCCCGGGTGAAGACGTTGCTGCCGTCCACGCCCGTCGACTTGTCCACGTCGGCGGGTAGCACCGCGTTGAGTGCCTTGGGGTTGGACACGTCGGCGTTGCTCGCCAGCGCCGCACTACGGTAGCTGACCTGCGGGGACGACCCCAGGATCGGGTCGTCCGCGGACGCCGCGGCCAGTGACAGCCGGTCGGTGCGGTACAGGAAAGCCGCCGTGATGCCGCGCGCGTCTGCGCCCGTACGGTCAAAGGCGGCGTCGTAGGACGGCCCGCCGGCTTTCGCGACGGCCATCGCCAGCTCCTGCAGGGTGTCGGGCTTGCCGTCGGCATTGTTGGTGTCGCCGCACGCGAGCGCCGCGCCCGAAACCGAGCAGATGTCCTGGTCCTCGGCCTCCTGAGCGAGGATCAGGTCGGGGCTCTGCAGGTTGTTCATGATCTGGTCGGCCAGCACGCCAAGCCGCGCTTCGTAGTCGGTGGCGTCCGCCGGGACATAGTCGAACGGCGGGCTCACGCCCGGGCAGCCCGTGTTGCCGGCGAAGTCGCAGCCGTCGAACGGATCGTCGCGGAAGTCGTACAGATTCTCGACGTTGAAGGTGGCGATCGCGACCTCGCGGTCACGGTCGGCGGCCTTCGGCGGGTTGTTCTTCGACGGGTCCGCACCGGGCGTGAACCCGATGCTCGTGGGCTGGATGCCGTACTTGGCGAAGGCGAAGTAAAGGCCGCCCACCGCGTCGCCGGTCACGGTGTCGAACGTCCGCGCCGGCGGCAGTACCGTGGTGCTGTCGCCAGCGGTCGCCTTGACTCCCATCGGACCGATCAGGATGCGGTCGCCGTTGCCGTTGTCCACCAGGCCCGGCTGGTCGTCCAGCGGGTGAGCGTCGCGAAACACCCGCCGCGTGTACGGGTCGGCGCGCTGCATCAGCGGGTCGTCCCGGTCGATCGCCCAGACCTCGGCGTCATCCGTGCTGCTGAAGACCTTGGTGCCGGAGACCACGCCCGAGCCGGCGCGGACCCGTAGCTGCATGCCCTCGTGGCGCTCCCAGAACAGATCGGCGCCCGCCGCGTCGGCAAGCGGCGTGGCGTCGTCGATCTGCACTTGATCCATGAGCACGTTCGTATCCAGCTGGGTCACGAGCGACGCGCTGGACAGCTCGGTGAGGTTGAAGAATTCGCTGACCCGGGCCTCGATCACGATCTCGTCCCCGACCTTCGGGGCGTAGCCGCCGATCAGTGTCGTGAACGTCGACATGTACACGAAGATGCCGTCGGAGGTGGTCGGGTCGCCGTCCGCGGTGCCGGTGCGGCTCTGCAGGAAGAATCCGTACTGGTTGGCGCCGGCCGCGGTCCGGGACAAAGCGAGCTGGGTGACCACGCCGCGCACCTGATACTTGGTGCTGCTGGAGCCGTTGCCGCTCGCGGGCGCGAGCGGGGACCGCTGGGTGCGCGGGTTGGACGTCGTGCTGCCCTGAACCGCGCCGATGGTGAGCGGGTCGGTGGCCGCGTGGGCGACGCCGGGAAGGAGGACGGACGCCGCAAGGATCGGCACGGCGAGCATGGGCAATATGCGGGGGTAACGCACGGAGCCTCCACAGCGGAACCGACAGGGGTACGCCGACCCTAAAGGCCGAGCTCAGTCCGTGGGTTCCAGGCTCTGTACCAGTTGGGCAACGTCGACTCCGTACTCGTACCAGTCCCGATCCGGCTGGTAGCCCAACTCGGCGTTAACCTTCAGCATCGACTCGTTGGCTTGGGCGTTCCAGGTCTGCACCTCGAGCAGCCCGGGCTCGGCGTTACGCAGCTCGAACAGCATCCGTGCCTTGATTGCTCGGTCGATGCCGTAGCCCTGATGGGCACGCACGACGATGGTGTCGTACTGGTCGGCCCGCTCCGGGTGCTGTGCCGGCACGACGACCTCCGTCAGCCCGGCGACCACACCGGTGGCCTCGTGCATGGCCAGCACGATGTACGGCTTCAGGCCGCGTTTGTGTAGCGTGTGGAGGCTGTCCCGGAGCCGCTGGGGGTCCGAGGACCGCGGCGCCAGGTCGAGGTCGTCGTCCTCGTCCGGGGCTTCGAGCTTGGCCTGCGCGTACGCCTCGAGCAACTCCTCCGGGGGGCCGCCCGGATGGTATTCGATGCGGTAGCCGTCGCCGATCGCGCGCGCCATGATGCCCAGCGAGTCCCAATCCACCTTGGACAGGTTGAGCACGCTGCGCGTCTCGACGTACTCCCGCTCGAACCCCAGCGCCTCGTAGAACGGGATCGCCGGCGTGTCGCCGATCACCTCGACCCCGATCGACGAGAACCCCTCGAGGTAGACCCTACGCGCCGCAACCGCCACGAGCTGCCGGCCGAGGCCGCGCCGGCGCAGGGCGGGGTGTACGAGCACCTCGAGCACGCCGATGTCGCCGAGCAGCAGGACGCTGACGTGCCCGAAAATCCGGCTCTCGCCTTCGGGGAGGCGATCGTCCTCAGCAACCCAGCTGATCCGGCGCTCGCCCGGCATGGTTTCGGCCAGATACTCCCTGACCTGCACGTCTTGCCACGGTGGATCCTCGGGGAGGTCGGCTGCCAGCACCTCGTTCAGCGTCTCCACGAGCGACGTGATCTCCGCGGGCGATGCCGCCCTGGGATCCCATTCACGCACCCTCACCCGTACAGCTTGCCGGTAACGCATCCATCAGGGAAGGGCTGTGCGCGCAAATGTACGGGAGCGGTTACTCTGGGTTGACATCTGCGTCAGATGCGGCTGCGCTGTCCGTACTCGTTGGCGGCGTCGAAGACCTTCTGCGCGTACGGGCGGACCGCGTTGTACGACAAGATCGCGTCCCACCACGCCTCGGGCTTGGACATGTCGCGTCCGTTCTTGCACAGGTAAATGGCCGCTGTCAGCGAGGCGTCGTCGATGTCGTTCGGGTCGGCCGCACCGCTGTTGTCGGCGTCGACCGCGTTGCTCTGCCAGGTCGAGGGGATGAACTGCAGCGGCCCCACTGCCCGGTCGTACGTCGTGTCACCGTCGATCGCGCCGTGATCCGTGTCCCGGATGAGTTGCCGCCCGCCCTTGCCGTCCAGCGGCAGCCCATAGATCGGCGGCTGGACGGATCCGTCTGCGCCCAGCACCGCCCCGCCGGCGCTACCGTGCGCGGACTCCACCTCACCGAGCGCCGCGATGGTGGTCCAGCTCAGGTGGCAGTTCGGCGCCGTGCGATTGACCACCAGTTCCGCGTACCCATAGGCCTCAACCGCAACCACCGGGATGCCGGCCCGGGTCCCGACCTGCTGCGCCCAGCCGGCCAGGGCGTCGGCCGGCCGCGCGCCGGTCACGCCGGGGCGCGTCGACGCTGCGCTGGGGGTCGGGAGACCGGATGCGGCCGGGATGCTGGGCGGGCCGGTCGAGCCCGTCGACGCCGCCAGCGCCGGCGGGGCGGCCTCCAGGGGAAAGCCGGGCGTCGGCCTGGGCGCGGGCTGGGCTTGCAGAGCTTCGGGTACGAGGTAAGCGCCGGCAGTCCCGGCCGCGCCGAGCAGCAGGACGGCGATGATCGCCGGAAGGATCAGCCGCCCGGCGGGGCGTCTGGCCCAGGCGGACGTGCTGCGTCCCGCGGACCGCGCGACCCGCGCGGGATTGGCCTGCCGCAGCATGCGGGTGACCCGCCGCCCGGACGCCCTCCGGCCGGCAACGACCGCCGCATCGTCGTTTCTCGTGGTGTCGTCGTCGGCGGCCTGGTCCTCGTTCATCTCGGAGTCGGCGGCGGCTGTGTCTTCGTCGACGGTGGTGTCGTTGTAGGCGGCCCGGTCGTGATTGGCCGCGGTGTCGTCGAGGGCCGGGGTGTCCGCCCTCGCCGTCGCCTGCATCCTGGCGAGCGGCTCGGT
>JBKOWB010000291.1:0-2776 GCA_046724195.1 Actinomycetota bacterium | reverse complement strand
GCCGCCGGCCCGGCTGCCGCGTTCGTCATGGCCGGCGGCGCGGCCCTGGCCGCCGCGACGGTCGGCGCCCTGGCCGTTCCCGCGCGGGTTCCGGTGACCGCCTGAACGCCCTTCATCCAGCTCGGCGACATCAACACGTGGTGGGACGAGCACGTTCCGGGCGCCGGGCATGGCGTGCTGCTGGACAAGCCGGACCTCTGTCACCTGATGATCAACGAGTTCTCGGCTAGGTTGACGGTAGGAATCGTCGATAGGAGGACGCGATGACCATCGACGATCTCGCGGGCCGGCTGCGTACGGCTCTGGGCGGCAAGCGGGTCATCACCGACCGGCAGGAACTGCGGACGTACGAGTGCGACGGACTCGCCCACTACAAGGTCACACCGGCGCTGGTCGCCTTCCCGCACACCGCCGAGGAGTGTGCCGCCGTGGTCCGGGCGTGTGTCGACGCCGGCGTACCGTACGTGGCGCGCGGCTCCGGGACCGGGCTCTCCGGCGGGGCGCTCCCCCGCGCGGACGGCGTACTGATCGTGACGTCGCAGATGCGGACGATCCGCGAGGTCGCACCGGAGGACGAACGGGCGGTCGTCGAGCCCGGCGTCATCAACCTGCAGGTCACCAAGGCGGCCAGCCCGTTCGGCTACTACTACGCGCCCGATCCGTCGAGCCAGCAGATCTGCTCGATCGGCGGCAACGTCGCGGAGAACTCCGGCGGCGCGCACTGCCTCAAGTACGGGTTCACGACCAACCACGTGACCGGCGCGCAGATCGTCGCGCCGGACGGCGAGCTGGTCCGGCTGGGCGGCCGGGCCCCGGATGCGCCCGGATACGACCTTCTCGGCGCGTTCGTCGGGTCCGAGGGCACGCTGGGCATCGCGACCGAGATCACCGTGCGGCTGGTCCGGTTGCCCGAAAGCGTGCGGACGCTGCTCGCGGCGTTCGAGTCGACCGACCGGGCCGGCGCGGCGACCTCGGCCATCATCGCCGCCGGCGTGGTTCCGGCGGCCGTGGAGATGATGGACGTGCTCGCGATCGAGGCCGCGGAGGCCGCGGTCAACTGCGGTTACCCGGCGGGCGCGGGCGCCGTTCTCATCGTCGAGCTGGACGGGCCGGCCGCCGAGGTCGACGCCCAGTTCGACCAGGTACGCCGGCTCTGCGACGACAACGGCGCGTTCGAGATCCGGATCGCGGCCGACGACGCCGAGCGAGCGCTGTTCTGGAAGGGGCGCAAGTCGGCCTTCGCCGCGGTCGGGCGGATCAGCCCGGACTACATCGTCCAGGACGGCGTGATCCCGCGTACCGCGCTGCCCGAGGTGCTGCATCGCATCGGCGAGGTGTCCGCGGCGCACGGCATCCGGGTGGCCAACGTCTTCCATGCCGGCGACGGCAACCTGCATCCGCTCGTGCTCTTCGACGACGCGGTCGAAGGCGAGGCCGAACGCGCCGAGGAGGTGTCCGGCGCGATCATCGATCTCTGCATCGAGTACGGCGGGTCGATCACCGGCGAGCACGGCGTCGGCATGGACAAGGCGAAGTACATGCCGCGCATGTTCACCGACGACGACCTCGACACCATGCAGCTCGTCCGGTGCGCGTTCGACCCGGACGGGCTGGCGAACCCGGGCAAGATCTTTCCCACGCCCCGGCTCTGCGGCGAGGTCCCGGGCCGGCACAAGGGCGCCCATCCGGTGCAGGAAGCCGGCCTCGCGGAGGTCTTCTGATGACCGCCCTCGATCTCGCCCGTCCGGCGGCGGACGGCGATGCCGTAGCCGGTGTGCCGGCCCGCCTGGTCGCGGCGCCCGCGTCGACCGAGGAGGCCGCGGCACTCCTGGCCGCGGCGGCAGAACAGGATCTCGCCGTGGTGGTGCGCGGCGGCGGGTCGAAGCTGGACTGGGGAATGCCGCCGCGGCGCCTCGACCTCATCGTGGACACCCGCCGGTTGACCGGCGTGGTCGAACACGCGGCCGGCGACCTCATCACCGTCGTGCGCGCCGGGACGCGGATGACCGAGCTCCAGGACAGCCTCGCCGGTCAGCAGCTCGCGCTGGACGCGCCGCTGCCCGGCGCCACCGTCGGCGGCACGGTCGCGACGAACACCAGCGGGCCGCGGCGCATGCTCTACGGCACGGCCCGCGATCTGCTGATCGGCATCACGGTGGTCCGGCCCGACGGGAAGGTCGCCCACGCGGGCGGCAAGGTCGTGAAGAACGTCGCCGGGTACGACCTGGGCAAGCTCTTCACCGGCTCGTACGGCACGCTGGGGTTGATCACCGAGTGCGCGTTCCGCCTGCACCCGTTGCCGGCGGCTCAGGCGGTGGTCCGCAAGCGGGTCTCGAACCCCGCGGAGGCGGTGGCCGCGGTGCTCGCCGCCCGGGTCGTGCCGAGCGCGCTGGAGATCGACGTCCCGCCCGGCGGCGAGGCCGAGGTCGCCGTGATGGTCGAGGGCTCGGCGGCCGGCGTGCGGGACCGGGCCGCGACGCTCGAGAAGCTGCTCGGTGGCGACACCGACGAGGGCGTGCCGGGCTGGTGGGGCGCGTACCCCTGGGGGGACGGCGGCACGGGCGTCAAGCTGACCGCGCCGCTGTCCAAGGTGCCCGATCTCCTGGCGGCGGCGCGCGGCCTGGCCGTGCGAGGTTCGGCCGGGACCGGCGTGCTCTACGCGGGGCTGACCGGCGACCCCGCCACGATCGTGGGCATCGTGGAACGCCTGCGCGCCGCGGCAGTCCAGGCGGGCGGCCATGCGGTCGTGCTTACCGCCCGTGCCGAGGTTCGGGAG
>JBKOWB010000328.1:0-5894 GCA_046724195.1 Actinomycetota bacterium | reverse complement strand
GTCTTCTGCGGCGTGCACTTCATGGCCGAGAGCGCCGACATCCTCACCGGCGACGCGCAGCGGGTGGTCCTGCCCGACCTCGCTGCCGGCTGCTCGATGGCCGACATGGCTGTGCTGGGCCAGGTCGAGACGGCCTGGGAGCAGTTCGAAGACCTGGGGATCGGGGATCAGGTCATCCCGGTCACGTACATGAACTCCTCGGCCGACATCAAGGGTTTCGTCGGCCGCAACAAGGGCGTGGTGTGCACGTCCTCGAACGCTCGGCGCGCACTGACCTGGGCGTTCGAGCAGGGTTCCCAGGTCCTCTTCCTGCCCGACCAGCACCTGGGCCGCAACACGGCGGTGCTGGAGATGGGCTTCGACCTCGACGACTGCGTGCTGTACGACCCGCACAAGCCGCATGGCGGGCTCACCCCCGAGCAGCTGCGCGCCGCCAAGATGATCCTGTGGCGGGGTCACTGCTCGGTGCACGGGCGCTTCACCATCGACAGCGTCCGCGAGGTCCGCGAGCGGGTACCCGGCGTCACGGTGCTGGTGCACCCGGAGTGCCGGCACGAGGTGGTCAAGGCCGCCGACATGGTCGGGTCGACGGAATACATCATCCGGGCGCTCGAGGCGGCTCCGGCCGGCTCGGCCTGGGCGGTCGGCACCGAGCTGAACCTCGTACGGCGGCTCGCGCTGGCCCACCCGGACAAGCGGATCATGTTCCTCGATCGGACGGTCTGCTACTGCTCCACGATGAACCGCATTGACCTGCCGCACCTCGTGTGGTCGCTCGAGGAGCTCGTGGCCGGCCGCGTGCCGAACCAGATCACGGTAGACCCGGACACCGCGCACTACGCGCGGCTCGCGCTCGACCAGATGCTCGCGCTGCCGTAAAACCTACGTTGCGTGACGGGCCTTTACCCGTACGCGTGCCCTTTTCTGTGTGTTGCCTTAAACATCAGCAAATCGTGCCGTCCTCGGCGTCGCGGTGATTTCTGCCCCGGTCACTCAGGGCTATGCTGCCCGGGCGGCAGCCCACGGATCCCCATCCGCCGTCTGTTCCACCCCCGTTCACATTCGGGCGTCCCCCACGCCCGCCAACTGGAGGTTACGTTGACCGACGACGTCCTGATCGTGCACGGCGGTGCGCCGCTGCACGGACAGATCCGGGTACGTGGCGCCAAGAACCTCGTCTCCAAGGCGATGGTGGCCGCTCTGCTGGGCGAGACGCCGAGCCGGCTGTTCGACGTGCCCCGCATCCGCGACGTCGAGGTCGTCAGCGGTCTGCTCGAACTGCACGGCGTCAAGGTCAGCAGGGGCGCCGACGACGGCGAGCTGATCATGGACCCGACGAACGTCGAGAGCGCCAGCACCGACGAGATCAACGTGCACGCCGGTTCCAGCCGGATCCCGATCCTGTTGTGCGGCCCGCTGCTGCACCGGCTGGGCCGGGCGTTCATCCCGGACCTGGGCGGTTGCCACATCGGCCCACGCCCGATCGACTTCCACATCCAGGCGCTGCGCCAGTTCGGCGCGATCGTGGACAAAGCGCCCGAGGGCATGCACCTCACCGCGCCGAACGGCCTGCACGGCACGAAACTCGAGCTGCCGTACCCGAGTGTGGGCGCCACCGAGCAGGTGCTACTCACGGCGGTCCGGGCCGAGGGCGTCACCGAACTGCGCAACGCCGCCATCGAGCCGGAGATCATCGACCTGATCTGCGTCCTGCAGAAGATGGGCGCGATCATCACCGTGCATACCGACCGGGTCATCGAGATCCAGGGCGTGAAGAGCCTGCACGGCTACCAGCACCGCCCGGTGCCCGACCGGATCGAGGCCGCCAGCTGGGCCGCGGCCGCGCTCGCCACCCGCGGCGACGTCGAGGTCCTCGGCGCGCGCCAGGCCGACATGATGACGTTCCTCAACGTGTTCCGGTCCATCGGCGGCGAGTTCGAGATCACCGACGAACGCGTCGGCCGTCCCGGCGTGAAGAGCGTCGAAGGCGGCATCCGCTTCTGGCACCCCGGCGGCGAGCTGCAGGCCGTGGCGCTGGAGACCGACGTTCACCCAGGCTTCATGACCGACTGGCAGCAGCCGCTGGTGGTCGCGCTGACCCAGGCCCGCGGTCTGTCGATCATGCACGAGACGGTGTACGAGCAGCGGCTCGGTTACACCGAAGCGCTCAACTCGATGGGCGCCACGATCCAGGTCTACCGCGACTGCCTCGGCGGCACCCCGTGCCGGTTCGGCCGCCGCAACTTCAAGCACTCCGCGGTCATCGCCGGCCCCAGCAAGCTACACGCAGCCGACCTTGTCATCCCCGACCTCCGGGCCGGCTTCAGCCACCTGATCGCGGCGCTCGCCGCCGAGGGCACGTCGCGCGTCTACGGCGTCGATCTGATCAACCGCGGCTACGAGGACTTCGAGGGCAAGCTGGCGGCGTTGGGCGCGCACGCCGAACGCCCCTGACCGTTCCGCACTTTTCTCGGCAGCGCGGAGGAACGGCGGCGCGGTGTGCGCTGCGCCGTCGCTCTTGGCTACGCTGCTCACGTGCCCTCGCTGTTTCGCCGCAAGACCGCCGACACCGCCGACTCCGTGACCACCGAGCCGGTCGAGGAGACCGCGCCCCGATCCAAGGGCTACACGCCGAGCAAGAAAGAGCTGGGCGTGGTGACGCCCAAGCGGAACAACCCCCAGCGGAGGGTCGTCGAGCCCGCGCCGAGTAACCGGCGCGAGGCGGCCCGGCAGATGAAGGATCGCCAGCGCGCGGAGCGCGCCGAGGCCACCGCGGGCATGCGCGCGGGCGACGAACGCTACCTGTTGGCTCGCGATCGCGGCCCCGAGCGCCTGTTGGTCCGCAACATCGTCGACTCGCGCCGTACCGTGGGCACCTGGTTCTTCGCCGGCGCGCTCATCGTGCTGATCGGCTCGTCCACGAAGATGCCCGTGCAGGTCCAGCTCGCGGCGAACGTGCTCTGGGCGCTGCTGGCGATCGGCGTGATCGCGGACAGCGTGTTGATCTCCCGCAAGATCAAGAAGCTGGTCACCGAGCGCTTCCCGAAAACTACCCAGCGGATGGGTTCGCTCTACCTCTACGGGATCATGCGGGGCCTCACGTTCCGCCGCATGCGCGTCCCGAAGCCCCAGGTCGACCTGGGGACGAAGGCTTAGGGAACGCCCGCCAGCCGCAGCAGCGCGGCCGTCGCGGCCGCAGCCACCACGACCACCACGAACGGCGCGCGACGCCAGGCCAGCAGCGCTCCGACCGCGACACCGGCGGGACGTGCCATCCCAGCGAAGCCGGCGTCCTCGGTCAACGCCGCGGTGGCGGCCAGCGCCGCGAGCAGCGCGGCGGCCGCCATCGGCAGCAAGCGTTGCAGGGAGTCGGACAGCTCGAGCCGGTCGCGCATGAGCACGCCCGACAGCCGCATGGTGTAGGTACCGGCGGCCAGCGCCAGGATCGCGACGATTAGCACGGCGCCTCCTCTCGATCGACGGCTGCGCCACTCGCGGTCCTGGATCCGGTGCCGCCCGCGCCGGTGGGCCCGGCTTCGACGGCGCCCGCGCCGGCGGCCCCGGTCCGGGCGCCGCCTTCGCCTGCGGACCGGACGCGGCGGCGCGGGACGAACAGGGCGAAGAGTCCCAGCAGCGCGCAGAGGACCGGCAGGCCGGCGGGCAGCACCGGGGTGAGGACGACAGCGATCGCGGCGCCGGCTAGCGCCACCAGCCGGGTGTCGCGGTCGTGCAGGGACGGCATGATCAGGGCGATGAGACCGGCCGGAAACGCGGCGTCCAGGCCCAGCGTGGCCGGATCTCCCGTGGCACCACCCAGCCAGACGCCGAGCGCCGTGCCCGCGTTCCACGACGTGAACAGCGTGATGCCGATCAGCCAGTAGGTGTGGCGGCGCCGGGTCGGATCCTTCTCGCGCAGCGTGAACGCCACGGTCTCGTCCGTCATCAGGTGGCTGCCGATGAGGCGGTCCCGCCAGCGCGGGCCGACGGTCCGCGCGACGGCCAGACCGAACGGAAGGTGGCGCGCGTTGAGCAGCAGGCCGGCGAGCACCGCGGCGATCGGGTTGCCGGCGGCGATCAGGCCAACCGCCAGGAACTGCGCGCCACCCGCGAACACGACGGTCGACATGAGGAACGGCACCCAAGTCGGCAGCCCGTACGCGATCGTGATGGCGCCGAACGACCCACCCACCGCGATCATCGCGGCGGCGATGGCCACCGCGTCCCTGAGGAGCGCCCTGTCTCGCGTTCGCGATACCGTACGCATGACTTGTTATGTTGAACGGCAGGAGGGCGTTCGTCAAACCGAACGACAATACCGATGGAGCGAACGTTGCATGACTCGGCACCGCCTCTGGCCACCATCGCCGCAGCTCTACGCCGTGAGCGCGAGCGCGTCGGCGTGTCCATCGCCGAGCTCGCCCGCCGCGCCGGTGTGGCGAAGTCCACTCTTTCGCAGCTCGAGGCGGGCACCGGCAACCCCAGCATCGAGACGCTGTGGTCGCTCGGGGTCGCTCTCGGCGTGCCGTTCAGCCGCCTCGTCGAGCCCCCCGCGCCGAGCGTCCGGGTGATCCGGGCCGGCGAGGGACCGAGACTGAGCGCCGATCGGGCCGACTTCGTCGCGACGCTGCTCGCGGCCGGTTCGCCACACACCCGCCGTGACATCTACGTGATGGAGCTGGAGCCGGGCAAGCCCCGCGAGGCCGAGGCGCACATCCCCGGCAGTGTCGAGCACGTGGTGGTCGCGGCCGGGCGGATGAAGGCCGGCCCTGCGGGGCAGCCGATCGAGCTCGGTCCGGGCGATTACGTGTCGTTTGCCGGCGACGTCCCGCACCACTACGAGGCGCTCGAGCCCGGCACCTGGGCAGTCCTGGTCATGGAGCACCGCTAGGCCCCAACCCGAACACGAAAGTGGTAACGATCCGGCCACCGTGGCCTGACGGAAGGTGGTGTAGCGCCGGGAAACCCGACCAGTAAAGTACACCGAACGTAGTCGCCATACCCGGAACGGACGGCTCGGAGAGATCGTCGGCATGCTGGCGTCGAGCCCGTCCACGCCGTTAATCTCCTCTCCATACCCCAGCAGTGGAGCCGGGCGACCCTACCCGGTGCCCCGGTCCACCACCGCGCATTCTCTGACGAGGTGGAAAAACGCCGTGACGGAGCGTCGCCAACCATCCGGTGCCTTCACCGGTGCCCGATGAACGGCTGGAGCTCTCGGGCGGGCGCCGACCGTTGGGATGACGAGCCCGCATGGATCTACGAGATCACGTGGGAGTGGGAGCCGCTGCCGGGCCAGCGCTACCCGGGCGACCCGGGCCGCCGCCGGGCCGTGCACACCCCGATCTATGAGGCGAGCCGCGGTGGCGACATGCACGGCGCTGGCCGCGCGGTAGTCGGTCCGCCGCCGTCGTGGTCGGGCTCAGACGATCCCCGGTACGGCGCCAGCACCGAACCGGGCGATTTCCGCGGCCCCGAGCACGCACCCCGCCCGTCGGCACCAGGCCAGCCGCCGGCGCAGCCCGGCCAGTACAGGCCCGACCAGCACCGTCGCGACCACATTGCCCCCTACGGTCCGGACCGGAACGGGTACGGCCCGGATCAGAACGGGCGCGGCCCTGCTGAGCGCCGGGCGGCTTCGCCAGACCAGCGTCCAGCCGGCCCGCCCGAGCCGCCGCGGGCGGTTGGCCCACCACTGCGCGTCGAGCCGTCGTGGAACCGTCCCGTCCCGTTGCCCCAGCGCCTGCCCGACGGGCGGGGCGACCGCCGCTACCCCCGGCCGCCGGCCGCCGACCGCGCCGCAGCCGAACGGCGGATGCCATACTCGCCGGCGCCACACCCGAGTTCGCCGGCGCCCGGGACGCGCCCGCCGGCCGCCGACATGCGTCCACACACCC
>JBKOWB010000303.1:0-9510 GCA_046724195.1 Actinomycetota bacterium | reverse complement strand
GGCCGGAGATGATCAGCGGGGTCCGGGCCTCGTCGATGAGGAGCGAGTCGACCTCGTCGACGATCGCGAAGTGGTGGCCGCGCTGCACCAGCTCGCTCGCCGACCAGGCCATGTTGTCGCGCAGGTAGTCGAAGCCGAACTCGTTGTTCGTGCCATAGGTGATGTCGCACTGGTACGCCGCGCGGTGCTCGGCGGACGGCCGGTTCGGCAGGATCACCCCGACGGTGAGGCCGAGGAACACGTGCACCCGGCCGACCCACTCGGCGTCGCGCTGGGCGAGGTAGTCGTTGACCGTGATGATGTGCACGCCCTTGCCGCTCAACGCGTTGAGGTAGGCCGGGAACACGCCGGTCAGGGTCTTGCCCTCGCCGGTCTTCATCTCCGGGATGTTGCCGAAGTGCAGCGCCGCGGCGCCCATGATCTGGACGTCGAACGCGCGCTGGCCGAGCACCCGGCGGGCGCCCTCGCGGGCCGTCGCGAACGCCTCCGGCAGCAGCGAGTCCAGCGACTCGCCATCGGCGTACCGCTGCTTGTACTGCTCGGTGAGCTCCCGCAGCTCGTCGTCGGTCAGGTCGACGTAGTCGTCCTCGATCGAATTGACCGCGTCCGCGATCGCCTTGAGCCGGCGCACCAAGCGGCCTTCGCCGGCGCGTAGGACCTTTTCCAATATCGACACGGGTCAGCGCTCCCCTAGACAGTCTGCCGAACCATCGTAGGCGTCTCCTCCCGGTTGCCGTGAACCGAGCCCTCAGGTAAGCGCGCAAAGCGGGCAAAACTTGGCTGGGAGTTCGCTGACAGCGCACCCGCCCGACCGGTGCAACCTTTTGGCGGGTCCGTGCGTGTCGGGCAGGATGGCCGGGTGGAAGCGGTCGAGATCGACGGCGAGGCGGTACGGCTACGCGCCTATCGGCCCGACGACCTTGACGACCTTGTCGCCGGCTACAGCGACCCGCTGACCCGGCGCTTCATGCGCGCGCCGCCGACACCGTTCACCCGCCGGCACGGCGAGTGGTACATCCACGAGGCCGCGCCCGCCGCCGCCACCGAGGGTGGAGCCTTGTACGCGATCGCCGACCCGGATTCGGACCGGCTGCTCGGCGGCGTCGGCCTGGAGCATGCCGTGCCGAGCCGCCAGCAGGCGGAGCTCGGCTACTGGGTCGGGCCGTGGGCGCGCCGGCGCGGCGTGGCCACCGCGGCGGTACGCGCGCTGTGCGCACACGCGTTCCGGACCGGCACCGCCAGGATCGAACTGCTCGCCCATGCGGAGAATGTGGCAAGCCAGCGCGTCGCGCTCGCTGCGGGCTTCCGGCGCGAGGGCGTACGCCGTGGTGCGCTGGCCAATCGCGAGGGCACCCGGGACGACGTGCTCGTGTTCGCCCGGCTGGCCGGCGACCCGCCCGGTCCCACCCCGCGGCTGCTGCCGGATCTACCCGGCGGCGAACTGACCGACGGCGTGGTGACGCTGCGCCCGCTGACCGGGGACGACATCGACTTCTACGCCGAGTTGCACGCGCTGCCCGACGTGGTCGCGACCAGCGTGCCGCCGGTGCCGCCGAGCCGCGAGGAGATGGTCCGGCGCTGCACCTGGGCCGCGGCGCGATGGCTTGCCGGTGATCGCGCGGATCTGGTCATCACGGACGCCGCGACGGGTATCCCGGCCGGCGAGATCGGACTGTTCTACCAGGAGCCGCCGACCGCCCAGGCCATGATCGGCTACAACGTGCTGCCGGCCTGGCGCGGGCGCGGCTTCTCGACCCGTGCGGCCCAGCTGGTGGCGCTCTGGGCGTTCGCCGAGACCGGCATCGCCCGGCTGATCGCCGGCGCGCTGCCGGCCAACGTCGGCTCACAGCGCGTACTGGAGAAGGCCGGCTTCAAGCGCGAGGCCCATCTGCGCTCGCGCCTGCCCGGCCCCGATGGCACCCGCGACGACGACATCCAGTTCGCCCTGCTGGCGGAAGATATCGCCAAAAACGGCCCTCGCCTGGACGGCTGAACCCGCCCGGATTGCGCCCGTCGCTGACATGGGGTGCGCGGGAGACAAGGCGAAGCCGAGGTCTTCCGCGTGCCCCATGTCAACGACCTCAAGGGGGCGCAATCCGCTGAGCCGAAGGCGAGGCCATCAGCTCAGCCGACGGCGTAAAAGGGCGCAATCCCAGCCGAGCGGAGCGAGGACCAGCTAGCTCAGCCTTGCAAGCTCAAGATGCCGTAGTGGTAGCCGCGGCGACGGTAGACGACGCTGGGCCGGCCGCTCTCCTTGTCGTGGAAGAGGTAGAAGTCGTGGCCGACGAGCTCCATCTGGAAGAGGGCGTCGTCGACGGTCATCGGATCGGCGGGGTGTTCCTTCTCCCGCACGATGCGCCACGGCTGGTTGTCGTCGTGTTCGACAAGCGAGGCGGGCGTCGAGTCTTCGTCGGGTTGTTCGAAGCTCGGTAGGTCGGTGGGCAGACCCGCGGTTGCGGCGGCCACGGAGACCGGGGCGTGACGCCCACGGTGGACCCGGCGGCGATCGGCGGAGCGACGGAGCCGGGCGTCAAGCTTGCTGATGGCGCTGTCGAGGGCGGCGTAGAAGTCCTTGGCGCAGGCCTCGGCCCGTACCACCGGTCCTCTCGTCATGACGGTGATTTCGATTCGCTGGCAGATGTCGGACTGCCTCGGGTTCCGTTCGTGGAACAGCTCCACGTCGGCCCGGATCAGCTTCTGGTCGTAGCGCTCGACCTTGCTCAGCTTGTCGGCGACGTGTTCCCGGTAGTGATCAGGAACCTCTACGTTGCGGCCCTTGACGACAATGTCCACTCGTGACCTCCCCCAACGTTCGTTCTGCGGGCGCCCAACGACGAGTGCCGGGGGCGCCGAACTGCGACGCGGTGTGCTGGTTCCGGTGGCGGCCAGGGATCTCGGAGCGATCCCGGACAGCAACACCGATTGCTGAGAGACGGCTCCTTTCCGGTGCGGCGGTTCGATCTTGCAACTTCGCTCCGGTGGAGGGTAAGCGAAGTCGCCTACCCTCGTCATCAAAACGCTAACGTGCGGATGCCCGCCCGTCACCCCTCGTTCGGGGAACCCCGCAGATGATGACCGGTGCGCCCGGTACCCCCGGGTGGTAATCCACCGAAACCGCCCATGGCGGCCTTCCGCAGCCGGGTCGCGGCGAGGACTGCGGCACCTGCGACCTGCATGTTCGCCCCGCCCAGCCGGGCCGCCACCGCGGCCAGGGTGGCCCCCGTGGTGACGATGTCGTCCGCCACTATCAGGGTGCTCTTCATCGCCGGCGCACGCCGCAGGACCCGGATCCCGGAGGTCCGGATTCGCAGGGAATTCTCAGCAACGGCCGCGCGTGCCGCCGGGTCGAGCGAAGCCGAGTCCGGGCGCGGGAGCGCCCGAAGCGGCTGTGCGACGTCGGCGCGCCAACCTGCGGTGCGCAGCCGCCGCACCGCTTGGGCGGCCAGTCGCGCCATGTGATCGCCGTGGCGCTGCCGCACGGCGCTCGCGGTCGAGGGCACCGGGACGATCAGCACGGGTATACCGGGACCTCCGCCGCCCCGGACGGCCGCATCGGCGACGGCGGCCGCGAGCAGCGCGCCCAGCGGCCGTGCCAGCCGATGCCGGCCCTTCTCCTTGTATGCGAGCAGCGCCGACCGCAGCGGTCCGGCGTACGGCCCCACGGCGCTGCAGGCTGGCATCCCAGGCGGTGGCGGCACGGGAGTGGTCGGGTAGGGCGTGAGCGCCTCGAGCGCTGCCGCACAGTCGGCGCACGCCCCGAAGCGCAGCGGTTCCCGTTCGGCTCCGCAGCCGGCGCACGGGCTGGGCAGGACCAGGTCGACCAGCCCCGACACGAGTTCGGCACCGAACCGGATCAGCATGCGGCGCGGCCTCAGCGCAGGAACAGCGGCGCGGTGGGCACGGCCCGGGGGGGCGGGTTGGTGACCGGATCGGCCAGATTCGCCACGGTGATCTTGGTGGCGTCGGCGAGCGCGTCGTACGCGCCGCCGCCCGCCACGTACGCGATCGAGTCGGAGATCTGCCGCCCGTCCACCGGTTTCGCCGGGTACGCGGTCAGGTAGCTCACCTGTTCGGTCCCCAGGTCGGGCAGGCGCGCGCT
The DNA here is from genome assembly GCA_046724195.1 of Actinomycetota bacterium. Classification (GTDB taxonomy): domain Bacteria; phylum Actinomycetota; class Actinomycetes; order Mycobacteriales; family Micromonosporaceae; genus Actinoplanes. The sequence continues at coordinate 5,411 of JBKOWB010000303.1, read as the reverse complement.
GACCATCGCACCGTCGATGGTCATGTCCATGATCGCCACCCGATTCGTGTCCGCCCGGGTGCCGCCCAGGACCAGCCAGCCCTCGCTGCTCCAATCCACCGCGGTCAGCGTCCGCATCGGCGTCCGGACCTGCTGCGGCGGGGCCAGCTGCAGGCCGTCCCCGCCGGTCACCAGGACGGTCAGGTACAGCTTGCCGCCGGCGACGAGCGCGATCCGGTGCGCGTCGGGCGACACGGCCACGACCGAGATCGCGGGCGAGCCGCCACCCGACCAGTCGATCTCGCGGGCCGCGCCGCCGCCGGAGCCGAAGCTGTAGAGTCGGCCGCCGGCCGTGATCAGGCCGATCGCGCCGCCCTGCGCTTCCACGGGGGTCACCGCCCAGACCGGATGGCCGAGCGAGCCGGAGATAGCGACCTTCTTCAGCGCGGCCTGCTCCCCGGTGCGGACGCCGGCTACCCGCAGCGACTGCTTGCCGCCGCCATCGTCGACCACCACCGCGGCGTACGTGCGAGTGTCGGAACCGCTCAGCGCGGCGGCGAGTATCTTGCGGTTGGCGTCGGGCAGCAGCACCGGCACGGGCTCCGTCGCGTGCGCGGAGCGGCTCAGCCGGTGGATCCGGCCGTCGTACACGACGAACCGCTCCGGATCGTCTCCCAGCCGGTACGACGCGTTGCTGGTCAGGTAGTCGCGCTGATCCCGGTCCCAGTCGCCCGCGACCTGGTGCCCGATCTTCAGCTCGAGGTACCGGGGCAGGTTGGGCCGCAGCGACCACATCAGCTGCCGTCGCAGGCGATCGAGCGCGGCCCCCTTGTCGCCAGGCGGCACCGCCTTGTCGCTGAGGTTGATCTGAAGCTTGTCGTTGCTGACGGCGGGCACGTTGCCGATGGAGGTGGTGCCCTCGGGCAGCGACTCGACCGCTTTGGCGAGCCATGTCGACGGACCGGCGATGAGCCAGTTCAGCACCTCGGTGGGTTGTTGCTCGGGGGGCACGCTCTTCGGCATGTAGCGCACGTCCGGCACGAGTGCGGTGTGCTCTGTGTTCCAGAAGTAGATGGTGCGCAGGTCGTAGTAGCCGCCCAGCGCGTCGTCGCTGAGCAGGAGCATCGGCGGCGCCTTCGTCACGTACAGCCCCGTATGGCCGGCGATGGCGTTGATCAGGAACTTGTACTCGAAGACGGTGGCATCGGTCGACGGGTCCAGGATGCCGTTGTCGCCCAGCGTGCCGACCTCCCACGCCTTGAAGCTCACCTCGTCGCTGCCCGGGTTGTTGAGCGGCTGCTCGACGAGGTGGATGACCCGGACCTCCGGCTTCTGCGGCTTGAACACGGCGGCCGCCGCCGGGGAGAGGAACGCCTTGACCCGGCCCAGCGCGTCGTCCGGGTCGCCAGCCGCGGCCTTGAGGTAGTTCAGCACCAGCTGGCTGGGCTTCTCGGTGTCTTCGCGGCGCGGCAGCGCCGGGGCCACGTCGTCGCCGGACGACGTGCCCGTGGACGGGCCTGGGCCGATCGGCAGCACCGGCGTGTTGTCCGGAATCCCGCAGCCGCCGAGCAGCAGGGCCGCCGCCAGCGCGACGACCAGCGCGCGCCTCATCCCGCCACCTCCGCGGCATGGGCCCCCTGGACGTCGATCACAACCGGGCCGTCATCGGTTCGGTCGCGCGGGATCAGCGGCAGGGGGGCGGACACCAGCTGGTCGCCCGCGTGTACCGGCACGGTCAGCCGGAACTGGGCACCACCGCCCGGCGTGCCCCACGCCTCGAGCCAGCCGCCGTGCAGCCGCGCGTCCTCGACGCTGATGGACAGGCCGAGGCCGCTGCCACCGGTCTGCCGCGCGCGTGACGGGTCGGCGCGCCAGAACCGGTTGAAGACCAGCCGCTCCTCCCCCGGCTTGAGTCCCACGCCGTAGTCGCGGACGGTGACCGCGACCGCGGCGTCGTCGCTGGCGAGCGTGACCCGGACAGGCTTGGCCTCTCCGTGCTCGACCGCGTTGCCGACGAGGTTGCGCAGCACCCGCTCGACCCGCCGGGGATCGACTTCGGCGATCACTGGGGTGTCCGGCAGCCGCAGCTCGATCGTGACGCCGGCGCGCTCGGCCAGGCCGGCGAGGTGCTCGGCGACCCGCTCGACGACTGGCACGAGATCGGTGTGCTCGGCGTCCAGCGCCGCGAAGCCGGCGTCGAACCGGCTGATCTCCAGCAGGTCGGTGAGCAGGCTCTCGAAGCGGTCCAGCTCGGCCTGCAGCAGTTCGGCGCTGCGGGCCACGGCCGGGTCGAACGCGTCGCGCTCGGTGAAGATGAGGTCGGCGGCCATCCGTACGGTGGTCAGCGGCGTGCGCAGCTCGTGCGACACGTCAGAGGTGAACCGGCGCTGGAGCCGGGACATGTCCTCGAGGCGCACGATCTGGCGTTGCAGGTTCGCCGCCATCTGGTTGAACGACGCCGCGAGCAGCGCGAGGTCGTCCTCGCCTTCCACCTTCATGCGCTGGTCGAGCAGGCCGGCGGAGAGCCGCTGGGCGGTACGGGCGGCCACTCGGACCGGGGTCACCACCATGCGGGTGACCAGCGCGGCGACCACACCCAGGAGGATGACCAGCGCGAGGCCGGTGGCCAGCACGGTCGTCCGGATCTGGTTGGCGGCCCGGTCCTCGGTGGTGAGCGGCACGAGGTAGTACAGCTCGACGTGGCCGAAGCTGGTCGGCACCGGCGAGCCGTACACGAGGTATTTGGTCGTCACGCCGTTGACGTTGGCGGTCCGGATCTGCCGGGCCACCCGGCCCTGCTCCCCGACCGCCTTGATCAGCTCCGGCGTGATCAGCTGGGCGGTGTTGACATTGGCCGACGTGACCGGCTGCAGGTCGGGAACCCGCTCGGCCCGCATCGACACGATGGCGCCGCCGTTCTCCGTGGGATCGCCGTCGGCGAGATAGTTGACCGTGTCGGTGATCGTCGCCGGCAGCTTCGGGTCGAACGCCTGCACGTGCACGGTCAGTTGCTTGTACGCGTAGTCGACCTTGCCGCGCATCTGCCCGTAGACCTCGTCCTGCGCGCGGTTCAGCAGGATCTTCGCGCTGCGGTCGGCCACGAACCAGCCGAACGCGCCGACCAGCAGGCTCGACGCGACCAGCGTGATCGCGACGACGCGTAGCTGCAGCGACCTCCGCCAGGCGCGGCGCGCGGGCTCGGCGGTACGACGGCCCCGCCGCACGCCGGCACGCCAGTACTGCCGCAGCACCCGCAGGGTGCGGCGCACGGGCGTGGGGAGCCAGGACGGAGCGCGCATCTCGCGGCCAGATTAGCCGCTGAACCTGTTTATCCGGTGCCCGCCTTGTAGCCGACACCACGCACGGTCAGGATGATCTCGGGCCGTTCGGGGTCCGGTTCGATTTTGGCCCGCAGTCGCTGGACGTGGACGTTGACCAGCCGGGTGTCGGCGGCGTGCCGGTAGCCCCAGACCTGCTCGAGCAGCACCTCGCGGGTGAAGACCTGGCGCGGCTTGCGGGCCAGCGCCACCAGCAGGTCGAACTCCAGCGGGGTCAGCTTGACCTCGTCGCGATCGCGGGTGACGGTGTGCGCCGGCACGTCGATGGTGATCTGGTTGCCCGGCGGCCCGATGGTGAGCAGTTCGGGGGCGGCGTCCTCACCGCGGCGCAGCCGTGCGCGCATCCGCGCCACGAGCTCCTTCGGCTTGAACGGCTTGACCACATAGTCGTCCGCGCCGGACTCGAGTCCGAGCACGACGTCGACGGTGTCGCTCTTGGCGGTCAACATCACGATCGGGACACCCGACTCGGTACGGATGGCCCGGGCGACGTCGATGCCACTCATGCCCGGCAGCATGAGGTCGAGTAGGACGATGTCGGGTCGGCTCTCCCGGAAGGCGGACAGGGCTCGCTCGCCGTCGGCCACGAAGGACGGCAAGAAACCTTCGCTGCGCAGGACGATGCCGAGCATCTCGGCCAGCGCGGGGTCGTCGTCGACCACCAGTACCCGGGCTCTCATGCGGTCCAATATTGCACTGTCTCCTCCATGCCCGCGTGACCCGGGGGCGATCTTGCCTTCATTGCATGAGCGAGCGCACCGAGCGAAGCGAGGGCCACGAGCGCATGCGGGGCCAGCATAGGCATGAGCGAGCGCACCGAGCGAAGCGAGGGCCACGAGCGCATGCCCAGCTGCGCAGCCTACGCGAAGAGGGCGCGGCCCCAGAAGTCGTCCGGTCCCGTGACGCCGGGCGGGCAGGCGAAGAGCGCGCTCGAGACGTGCCGCACGTATTCGTTCATGTCGTCGTGCCGGGCTAAATTCAGCTGGATTGGTACGAATTGGGTCCGCGGGTCCCGCTGGTACGCGATGAAGAACAGTCCCGCGTTCAGGCGACCCAACCCGTCGGAGCCGTCCACAAAGTTGTAGCCGCGGCGCAGCAGCCGGGCGCCCTTGTTGACGGTCGGGTGGGCCAGCCGTACGTGGGCCGTCTTGGGGATCACCGGCTCGCCGTCCGACCCCACGATGGTGAAGTCGGGCTCGTCGAACTCCTTGGTCAAGCCGAGCGGCGCACCTTCACCCTTGCTCCGGCCGATGATGGTCTCCTGCTCACCGAGCGAGGTCCGGTCCCACGGCTCGACCAACATCCGGATCTTGCGGGTGACCATGTACGACCCGCCAATCATCCAGTCCGGACCGTCGCCGGGCCGCACCCACAGCCACTGGTGCAATAGGTCCTCTTCCTCGGCCTTGAGGTTGGCGGTGCCGTCCTTGAAGCCGAAGAGGTTGCGCGGCGTCGTCTGGTCCCGCGACGTCGACGACGTACGCCCAAAGCCGAGCTGCGACCAACGCACGCTGACCACGCCCACGCCGATCCGGGCAAGGTTGCGGATGGCGTGCACCGCGACCTGCGGGTCGTTGGCGCACGCCTGCACGCAGATGTCGCCGCCCGAGATGCTGGCGTCGATGGTGTCGCCCGGGAAGTGCGGCAGGTCCGCGAGCGCGGCCGGCTTCCGCGCCGCCAGCCCGAACCGGTCCTTGCTGGTCGCGTCGCGGAACAGCCCGGGGCCGAACCCGACGGTGAGCGTGAGCCCGGACGGCGGCAGGCCGATCGCCTCGCCGGTGTCATCCGGCGGCGCCTCGGGGATGCCGGCGGTGGCGCCGATGTCACCCGCGTCCTTGCCGGCGGTCATCCGCGCGGCTGCGGCGGTCCAGGCCTTGAGCATCCGCACCAGCGCCTCGCGATCCTTGGTGAGCACGTCGAATGCGACGAAGTGCAGCCGGTCCTGCGCGGGCGTGACGATGCCGGCCTGGGTGCGGCCGTGGAACGCGGCGGCGCCGGCGACCAACGCGTCCGCCGGGTCAGTCCGGTCGACGGCGCCCCGGACGAGCGCGCCGCCGGCCGCCACGGCGCCGGCGATGCCGGCCACGCCGGCAC
>JBKOWB010000274.1:0-8191 GCA_046724195.1 Actinomycetota bacterium | reverse complement strand
GCCGGGCGCGGCGGCGAGGAGCACCGTGCCGCTGCCCTCCGCGTCCGGCACGAAGCTGCGGCCGCCGGCCATCGACAGCGCGGACCCGAGCTCCGGGGCGCGCAGCGCCGGCAGGTCGCCCGCGAGCACGGCCCGCCTGCGGCCAAGCCCGGCCACGACGTCGGCGCCGAAGCGCATGGCCGCGTTCAGCCCGGCACCGGGGCGATCGGGTACGGCGCGGGCGCCCAGGACCGTCACCGCCCGGGCGGCGGCCGGGTCGTCCGTGACCACGACCAGGTCGGCAACCTCGGCGCAGCCGAGCACGGCGGCGACGGTGTCGCGGACCATCGCCAGCGCAAGGTCCTCGTGCCGGGCGTCGGGCACGGCCCCGCGCAGCCGGCTCTTCGCCGCGCCCAGTCGCTTGACCGGAATGACTACCGTCCAGTCCTTCGCCACCCTGCAATCCTGCCAGCGATCCCGGCGCCACCCCTGCCTGGTACCGGCGGTCGCGAACAGGCATGATTTCGTCGCAGGGGAACGGCGGGCGAGGCAGGGAGGGACCGTGGCGCAGCGCAGGCTCGGGTTCTGGCAGCGTACGGCGGTCTTCCTGATCTTGCCCGTGTTGCAGCTCTGGACCAGGCGCACCTGGACCGGCCAGGAGAACGTGCCGCCGAGCGGCGGCGTCATCATCGCGCCCAATCACATCTCCCACTTCGATCCGCTGGTGGTGGCGCACTTCGTCTACGGGGCCGGACGTTGGCCGCGGTTCCTCGCCAAGGCAAGCGTCTTCCAGGTGCCGCTGGTCGGGGCGTTCCTGCGCAAGGTGCAGCAGATCCCGGTCGAACGCGGCAGCATGGAAGCGGTGAAGTCCCTCGACGCGCTCGTCGATGCCCTTCAGCAGGGCGGCGCGGTGATCATCTATCCGGAGGGCACCACGACCCGCGAACCCGACCTCTGGCCGATGCGTGGCAAGACCGGCGCGGCCCGGCTCGCGCTGCTCACCGGCGCCCCGGTCATCCCGGTCGCACACTGGGGCGCCCAGCGGGTTTTCGACCCGCGCACCAAGAAGTTCTCGTTGCGGCCGCGGACCCCGATCACGGTCACCGCCGGCAAACCAGTCGACCTGAGCCGGTGGCAGGGCGAGGCGCCGACCCGCGCCGTGCTGGACCAGATGACCGATGCCATCATGACCGACGTGCGGGACCTGTTGGGCGAGATACGCGAGGCCGAGCCGCCGCCGCTGTTCCAGCCACCGGCCCGCCGGTCCCAGCCTCCGGCGGTGACCGAATGAGCCGCGCCGCGGTCCTGGGCGCGGGCGCCTGGGGCACGGCGTTCTCGAAGGTCCTCGCGGAAGCCGGCGCCGACGTCGCGCTGTGGGCGCGCCGCGAGTCGGTGGCCGCCGCAATCCGCGAGTTCGGCATCAACGAGGGCTCGCTGCCGGGCGTGAAGCTGCCCGAGCGGGTCACCGCCACCAGTGACCTCGGCACCGCGCTCGCCGGCGCCGAGATGGTCTTCCTTGCCGTGCCGTCGCAGACGCTGCGCGGCAACCTGGCCGAATGGGCGGGACACCTACCGCCGGATTCCACGCTGGTCTCGTTGATGAAGGGCATCGAACTCGGCACGACCAAGCGGATGAGCCAGGTCATCGTGGAGACCGCCCGCGTCGATCCGGACCGCGTGGTGGTGGTGTCCGGACCCAACCTGGCGCCCGAGATCGCCGCCGAGCAGCCCGCCGCGACCGTGGTGGCCAGCACCGACCTGCGCCGGGCCCAGCAGGTCCAGCAGGCCATCGCGCTGCCGTACCTGCGGCCGTACACCAGCGAGGACGTCATCGGCTGCGAGCTCGGCGGGGCCGTCAAGAACGTGATCGCGCTCGCGTACGGGATGGCCTCCGCGATGGGCATGGGCGACAACACAAAGGCGTCCCTGATCACTCGCGGCCTGGCCGAGACGGCCCGGCTGGGGGTGGCGCTGGGCGCCGACCCGATGACGTTCGCGGGGCTGGCCGGCCTCGGCGACCTGGTCGCGACCTGCTCATCGCCGCTGTCCCGCAACCGCACGTTCGGCGAGCATCTCGGCCGGGGCGAGTCCCTGGAAGCCGCGCAGGCCGCGGCCCGGCAGACCGCCGAGGGCGTGAAGAGCTGCCTGGCGATCCGGGACCTGGCCCGCATGCACGGTGTGGAGATGCCGATCACCGAACAGGTGGAGCGGGTCTGCCACGAGGGCGTCGACCCGCGCGTCGCGGTGAAGTTGTTGATGGGCCGGGAGATGAAACCCGAGTGACCTCGTCGTACTCCGACGGCACACGGGTGGTGCACGCGGGGCTGCCAGAGCCCGAACCGGGCCAGCCGTTCCTGCCCGGCCCGGTCTTCGCGGCGCCCTACCATCTGGATCCGGAGACCGGTCCCGGGCGCAACGGCTACGGCCGGGCGGACAACCCCACCCGCCGCGCGCTCGAGGGGGCGATCGGCACGCTCGAGGGCGGCGCCGCGCTGGCCTTCGCCAGCGGGCAGGCCGCGATCACCGGCATGCTGCTGACCACGCTGCGCACCGGCGACACGGTCGCGCTACCCGCGGACGGCTACTACACGGTTCGCGCGTTCGCCGAAAGCACGCTGCGCGGGCTCGGGGTGAACTCGATCCTGGTACCGACCGCCGGACCGTATCCGTCGTTCGACGGCGTACGCCTGGTGCTGTTGGAGACGCCCGCGAATCCCAGCCTCGACGTTTGCGACATCCGGGCGGTGGCCGCCGCCGCGCACGCCGCCGGGGCGCTCGTGGCGGTGGACAACACCACGGCGACCCCGCTCGGGCAGCGGCCGCTGGAGCTCGGTGCCGACCTGGTCGTGGCGTCCGGCACCAAGGCGCTGACCGGGCACTCCGACGTACTCCTCGGGTACGTGGCCACCAATGACGACGGCTTGCTGGCGCGGCTGAACACATGGCGTACGCAGACCGGCGGCATCCCGGGCGCGTTCGACGCCTGGCTGGCGCACCGTTCGCTGGCGACGCTCGACCTGCGGCTGGCCCGGCAGACGGCGAACGCGGCTGCGGCGGCGGCGGTCCTGGCCGGCCGCTCCGACGTGGACGCCGTGCGCTGGCCGGGCTTGCCGGCCGATCCCTCCTACCCGGTGGCGAGCGCCCAGATGCGCCGGATCCCGGGTGTGGTCGCGTTCGACCTGCTCACCGCAAACCGGGTGGCCCGATTCCTGACGGCGTCGAGCCTGATCTTCGCGGCGACGTCGTTTGGCGGCGTGCACACGTCGGCCGACCGCCGCGCCCAGTGGGGCGACGACACCTCGCCCGGCTTCGTCCGGCTCTCCTGCGGCATCGAGGATACGGACGACCTGCTCGCCGATCTGACCGCCGCGCTTGACCAGGCCTGACCATCCTTGCGGTTTCCCCGAGTACCGTCAGCCGCCGTGCGTCGCGGCGAACTCGTACAGCCAGTCGCGTTGAGCCTCGGTGTCCGGCACGGGCAGTCCGCGTGCCTGCGACACCATCCGCAGCGCGTTCTCCGGCCCGATGCCGAGCATCACCAGCGTGGCGCAGGCGAGCAGGGCGGATCGGCCGATGCCGGCGAAGCATTGGGTGACCACGAACCGGCCGGCGCGGACGTGCGCGGCGAGCCGTACCCCTAAGGCCACCACGTCGGTGTCGCCCGCGATGTCCTGGGCCCGGGGCACGCCACGGTCGGCGATCGGGAACGAGACGAACTCAACACCGGCGGCCTGCGCCGCGGCGGCCACCTGAGTAAGTCCGAGCCGGCGGTCCTCTTCCCAGGTGAGCGCGGAGACGAAGACGTCTACCCCGGCGCGGGCCAGCCCGGCCATCTCGTCGGCCAGCCGGGCACCGCCGCGGGGGTGGGCCATGGTCGCCAGGCGGCCGGGGCCCGGCCACGCGATCACATGCAGTGCGGGTCTCATGGACTCCCTGTTCTTCATCGCCGTACCTCGGCCCGCGGCCACCACGAATGTGGTGCGCCCAGAGTAGGGTCACGTCCGGTGACGAGCTGCGGGTGCCCCCTCGCCCGTGCACGCTAGGTGTAGATAGTGTGCGCGACCAGGGATCTTATCGATATCTGGCGGATCGCGCAGGGCCCGAACCGCCACGAATGAGAGGCCATTTCCGTGACGACCCCTCGTAAGACCCGCGTGGCCGTCGTGTTCGGCGGACGCAGTTCCGAGCACGCCATCTCGTGTGTCAGCGCCGGCAGCATCCTGGCCGCGCTCGACCCGGATCAGTACGAGGTGGTGCCGGTCGGCATCACCCGGGAGGGCCGCTGGGTGCTGGCCTCCGGCGACCCCGCGCAACTGTCGATCGCGGACCGGCGCCTGCCCGAGATCACCGCGTCGTCCGGCACGGCGGTGGTGCTGCCCGCCGACCCGACCGCGAGCGGGCTCATGGTCGTCGACCCGGCCGACGGCGTCGGCTCGCTGGCCGGAGTGGACGTGGTCTTTCCAGCGCTGCACGGCGCGTACGGCGAGGACGGCACGGTCCAGGGCATGCTCGAGATGGCCGGCATCCCGTACGTGGGCGCGAACGTCTTCGCGTCGGCCGCCGCGATGGACAAGGAGTTCACCAAGAAGCTGGCCGCCGCCGAGGGCATCCCGATCGGGTCGTACGCGGTGCTGCGGGCCGGGTGCTCGCTGTCCGAGGCCGACAAGGACCGGCTCGGGCTGCCGGTGTTCGTCAAGCCGTCGCGGGCCGGCTCGTCGCACGGCATCACGAAGGTGAGCGATTGGTCCGACTTGGACGCCGCGGTGGCGACCGCCCGGCAGATCGACCCGAAGGTGTTGGTGGAAGCGGCGATCGTGGGTCGGGAAATCGAGTGCGGCGTACTCGAGGGCGAGGCCGGCGGGTCGCCGGAGACGTCGCTGCTCGCCGAGATCCATGTGTCCGGCCACGACTTCTACGACTTCGAGGCGAAGTACCTCGAAGGCAGCAGTTACGACCTACCCGCGGTGTTGCCCGCCGACGTCACCCGCCAGGTGCGTGAGTACGCCCGCCGTACGTTCACGGCGCTGGACTGCGCCGGGCTGGCCCGGGTCGACTTCTTCGTGACCGCGGACAACGAGATCTACCTCAACGAGATCAACACCATGCCCGGATTCACGCCGACGTCGATGTTCCCATTGATGTGGACGGCGACCGGGCTGGAGTACCCCAAGGTGGTGGATCGCCTCATCCGCACGGCGCTACGCCGCGGGACCGGCCTGCACTAGACGCATCCGGACGGCACGCCGCGGGTCTTCGACTTGTCCGTCTCCACAACCACGTCGGAGAACTCGTTGGCCCACTGCGCCGGTTGCTCGTACTTCTTCGGCACCGTCACCCGGACCGCGATCTCGCGGTCCATCGTGGTGAACGCGGCCGCGGCGGCGCCATCCCGCGCGTACCAGCAGACTCGGTTCATGTTCAGCAGCTCGGTGTCCAGCGGCACGCAGTCGGCGCCGCCGTTCAGCGTGGCGCACAGCGCGGGCTGGGCGACGCCGCATTGCACGGTGATCGGCGGATCGCCGTAGGCCGCGTTCTGCTCCGGGCCGGCGGTGACCCGGCGGGCCGGCAGGTTGCGGACCGCGGTCGGCAGTTGCGACGTCACCGCAAGGCAGACCTCCGCGGCGCGGGGCGGCAGCTTCGGCGCGGCCATCGGGACCGGCGCGGTCGGGACGGCTTCAGGCGTAGTCGCGGTCGGGCTGGGCCGGGCGCCCGGCTCGGCGCCGTGGATCACCTGGAAAAAGATCACCAGGCCGACCAGTACGGCGACCGGCACCGCGACCGCAGTGGCCCACAACGCGGCGCTCCGCGTCGTCCGGTCCGGCCGCTCCGGGGGACGTGTCTCGAGGTCGACCATTCTCAGAGGTTTACCACGGAGCAGGTCAGCGTCCTCGTGATGCCCGGCACGTACTGGACTTTGCTCACGATCAGCCGGCCGAGCTCGTCGACGTTGTGCGCCTCGGTCAGAACCACGACGTCGTACGGCCCGGTAACGGCGTCCACCCGGACGACTCCGGGGATTTTGTCGATCGCGGCGGCCACGTCACGGGCCTTTCCGACCTCCGTCTGGATGAGGATGTATGCCTGCACCACGATCAGACTCCTATCCGCCGTCATTGGCGACCCGAACGTGAAACTACCGTAAGGATCGGTTCGGCAGCGGCACGCCACCAGTTGAGGGAGGCTTTCCACGTGAGCATCGCGGAGGCGGGGGAGTTCGGGCTCATCGCCCGGATCGTCGCGCGGCTCGACATCAGCCCGGCCACGCTCTTGGGCCCGGGCGACGACGCGGCCGTGGTGGTCGCGCCGGACTGCCGGGTCGTGGTGAGCACCGACGTGCTCGTCGACGGCCGGCATTTCCGGCGGGACTGGTCCACCGCCGCCGACGTCGGCCATCGGGCGGCGGCCGCGAACCTGGCCGACATCGCGGCTACGGGCGCCGCGCCCACCGCGCTGGTGGTGGCGCTGTGCGTGCCGACCGACCTGGACGCGGCGTGGGCCGAGGAACTCGCCAGCGGGATCTCCGCCGAGGCGGGACTGGTCGGCGCCAGCGTGGTCGGCGGCGACCTATCGGCCAGCCCGACGCTGACCATTGCGGTGACGGCGCTCGGCGACCTGCGCGGCGCGGCGCCGGTGGTACGCAGCGGGGCGCAGCCCGGTGACGTGGTCGCGGTGGCCGGTCGGCTCGGGTACGCCGCGGCGGGCTACACCGTGCTGTCCCGGGGGTTCCGCACGCCGACGCTGCTCGTCGAGGCGTACCGCAGGCCCGAGGTGCCGTACGCGGCGGGGCTGGCCGCGTCCCGGCTGGGCGCCACCTCGATGATCGACGTGTCCGACGGGCTGCTGCAGGACCTCGGGCACGTGGCGACCGCCAGCGTGGTCGGCATCGACGTGCGCCGGGACGCCTTCGAGATCCCGGATCCGATGCGCGACGCGGCGAACGCGCTCGGCGTCGACCCGTACGTCTGGATCCTGGCCGGCGGCGACGACCACGCGCTCGCCGCGACGTTCCCGCCCGAGGTGGAGCTGCCCGCGCCCTGGCGCGTGGTCGGCAGGGTGCACGGCGGTACTGGCGTCACCGTGGACCGCGAGCCGTGGACGGGCGGCATGGGCTGGGACCACTTTCGCTGATCACGACACGCCGGTCGCCGCGGAGGCGTCCACGTTCCTGAGATCTTGTGCGCGTCACCCTCGAATTCCGGGGATTCGCGCACAAGATCCAGAAGACCCTAGGCGCGGACTACCTTGCCGGCCTTGATGCACGAGGTGCACACCTTCATCTTCTTGGTGTTGCCGCCGCCGGCGGGCGTACGCACAGACTGGATGTTCGGGAGCCAGCGGCGGTTCGTCTTCTTCTTCGACCACGGCACGTTATGACCGAAGCCCGGCCGCTTGCCACAGACGTCGCACACGCTAGACACGGAATACTCCTGGGATTGATCGAACTCAGTTGCTGAACCGCTCTGTTGCTCAGCTGCCTGCTGCTCAGCCATTTGAGGCGCCCAGCAACCACTGCCGGACCAACCTGGCCAGGTTACCCGATGTCGCACGCGAGTCCCAATCGACCCCTCAGAGCCTCTCCGGCAAAGTGCGGAGGAGATTGTCGGTGCTGGTTAGTACGATTTTCCCGTGCTGGAGACCCTGGACGCCGCCGCGGTGCGCCGCTGGTGCGGTGGTGGGCTGGCCGCGCTCCGCGCCCACCAGCACGAGATCGATGAGCTGAACGTCTACCCCGTCCCGGACGGCGACACCGGCACCAACCTGGTGCTGACGCTGACGGCGGCCCAGCAGGCGCTCGACGAGCCCGAGCCGCCGGAGTCCCCGGGCAGTCCGCTCGACCGCGCGATGCGCCTCATGGCTCGCGGGGCGTTGCTGGGCGCCCGGGGCAACTCCGGCGTCATCGTGTCCCAGATCCTGCGCGGGATGGCCGACGCGTTCGCGGGCGTGGTGGCGGTGCGGGGGGGCGAGCTGGCCCGGGCGCTGCGGACGGCCACCGAGGCGGCATATGGCGCGGTGGCCCGGCCGGTCGAGGGCACCGTGCTCTCCGTGGTGGCCGCCGCGGCCGACGGCGCCGGCAAGATCGCCTCGGACGACCTGGTGGTGGTCGCCCGGGCGGCGGCCAGGTCGGCAGCCGAGGCACTCGTCCGCACGCCCCAGCAACTGCCCGTGCTGGCCCGCGCGGGCGTGGTCGACGCTGGCGGCCGCGGCCTGTGCC
>JBKOWB010000009.1:0-7282 GCA_046724195.1 Actinomycetota bacterium | reverse complement strand
ATACTCGCCACTGTCGCTGCGCGCGTACACGGTCCTGCCGTCCGGCCCGAAGCAGGCCTGCTCGCCGCTGGTCACGTACTCCTCGACGCCGGTCTCGAGATGGCGCACGACGATGTAGCGAGCGCCGCGCGGACCGTGCCGCAGCAGCGCCCGCGTGCGGTCCGGGCTGACGTCGAGCAGCGAGATCAGCTCGCCCTCGGCGATGATCTCCCGCGTGCCGGTCTCGACGTCCACGAGGTACGCGGTGGTCAGGTTCTCGGTGACCGTGAGCAGCGGGCGGCCCGGCAACCAGCGGACGTTGTCCGCGGTGTCGGCGCCGAACCCCGCGACGTGGTGCAGGGCGGAGCCGTCCGGCCGCACCAGCCAGAGCTCGTGGCGTGGCGCGCCGCCGGGGGCGAGCTGGCAGGCGAGCCAGCCGCCGCCGGTGGACCACCGCACGTACGCGACGGGATGTTCGCCGGTGTCGACGAGAAACGTCAGCTCGCTGCCGACCGGCTGCACCCAGACGCGCGGCGCGCCGCTGCGGTCGGACACGTATGCCAAGTGCCGGCCGTCCGGCGAGAGCGTCGGTGACCAGCTACCCGAGACTTCCGAAGAAAGCGAACCCGTGGCCGGGCTCGTCCATCCCATGGGCAATACGGTCACATCGACACGGCTGAGCTGACCGGTCATACGGGTCCTCCTTCGTCGCTAGATCCCCTTGTCCTGCAGCCACATCTCCAGCAACGCCAGCTGCCACAATTGATTCGCACCGAGGGTGGTGCGAGGAGTATTCGGGTCCTTCAGGAGCGCGTCGACGTACTCCGGGCGGAAGAGATTGCGGGCCCGCGCGGCCGGTGCCGACAGCGCGTCCCGGACCCGGTCCAGCATGGGTCCTTCGAGGTGCCGGATGGCCGGAACCGGGAAGTATCCCTTCGGCCGGTCGATCACCTCGTCCGGTACCGCACCCCGGGCGGCGTCCTTGAGCACGCCCTTGCCGCCCTGTGCCAGCTTGAGTTCGGGCGGGCAGGCCGCCGCCAGCTCAACGAGCTCGTGATCAAGGAACGGCACGCGGGCCTCCAACCCCCAGGCCATCGTCATGTTGTCCACCCGCTTGACCGGATCGTCGACCAGCATGACCTGCGAGTCCAGCCGCAACGCCGCATCGACCGCGGTGGTGGCGCCGGGTCGCCGGAAGCTCGCGGCGACGAAGTCGCGGCTCACGTCCTCGTCGACCAGCCACTCCGGGGAGAGCTGCCGGGCCAGGTCGGCGTGCGGGCGGTCGAAGAACTCCCGCGCGTACGCGTCGACGGCCTGGTCACGGGGCACGTTCTCGAGCGGCGGGTACCAGCTGTACCCGGCGAAGATCTCGTCCGCGCCCTGGCCCGACTGCACGACCTTGACCTGCTTCGACACGTCCTCGCTGAGCAGGTTGAACGCGACGCAGTCGTGGCTGACCATCGGCTCGCTCATCGCTGACACCGTGCGCGCGACGGCCGGCAGGAAACGATCCTTGCCGATCCGGATCTGGTGGTGCACGGTGTCGAACTGCTTGGCGATGATGTCGGAGTACGCGAACTCGTCGCCTTCCTCCCCGGCCGCCGCCTCGAAGCCGATGCTGAACGTGGTCAGCCCGCGCTGTCCCGACTCGGCCAGCAGCGCCACGACGAAGCTGGAGTCCAGGCCGCCGGAGAGCAGCACCCCGACCGGCACGTCCGCGACCATCCGCCGCTCGACCGCGACCCGCAGCGCGTCGTCGACGGCCGCGGCCCAGTCCTGTCTCGTCCTGAGCTCGGCGGGCCGGGTGAAGGACGCCTCCCAGTAGACCTTCTCAGTGCTGGTCCCGTCCGGCTTGATCACGCGCACGGTGGCGGGCGGCAGCTTGCGGACGCCGGTGACGATCGTGCGCGGCGCCGGCACCACCGAATGGAACGTCATGTAGTGCTGCAGCGCGACCTTGTCCAGCGACGTGTCCACCTCGCCGGCCGCCAGCAGCGCCGGCAGCGTGGAGGCGAAGCGCAGCCGGTCCGGCGTCTCGGCCAGGTACATGGGCTTGATGCCGAGCCGGTCCCGGGCCAGCATCACGGTTCCGGTCTCGTGCTCGGCGATGGCGAACGCGAACATACCGAGGAAGTGCCGCACGCAGTCGGCGCCCCACCGGTGGTACGCCTTGATGATCACCTCGGTGTCGGAGGTGGAGAAGAACCGGTAGCCGTAGCCCCGGAGTTCCTCGCGCAGCTGCCGGTAGTTGTAGATGCAGCCGTTGAAGACGAGCGTCAGGCCGAGCTCGTCGTCTGTCATCGGCTGCCTGCCGGCCTCCGACAAGTCGATGATCTTGAGACGCCGGTGACCGAACGCGATCGGCCCGTCCTGCCAGAAGCCCTCGCCGTCGGGACCGCGCGACTGGAGGCTCGGCAGCATCCGGCGGACGGCGTCGCCATCCGCCGCGCGGCCGTCGAACCTGAGTTCGCCGCCGATTCCACACATGATCCGGACCTCCTTAGGGGCCGTCGGAGGCACACCCAGGATTCACCAGAATGTGCGTCCAGCATTTCGGTCGTGTATCCGGGGCGTAACGCTCCTACCCGAGAAGCCAAGTGTCCTTGGAACCGCCACCTCGTGACGAGTTGACGATCATGCTTCCCGCCGGGGCAACCCGGGTCAGGGCGGCGGGGGCGACCACAGAGGCCGTCCCGGTGAAGACGAACGCGCGTAGGTCCACGTGCCGCGGGGCCAGCTGGTGGCCGTCGAATACCGGGTGGGTGGAGAGGCTGACGACCTCCTGCGCGACCCAGCGGTGTGGCGCGGCGAGGATCTGCCGGCGTACCGCGGCGAGGTCCTCGGCGCCGGCGTGCGGGCCGATCACGATGCGGTCGCCGCCGTAGCCGTCGACCGGCTTGCAGACCAGCTCCTCGAGCCGGCTCAGGACCTCGACGCGCTGCTCGGGAATGCCGCACAGGTACGTCGGCACGTCGGCGAGCAGCGGCTTCTCGCCCAAGTAGTACTCGATCAGCTTCGGCACGTACGCGTACACGGCCTTGTCGTCGCCGATGCCGTTGCCGAGCGCGTTGGCCAGCACGATCGTGTCGGCGTGCAGCGCCGCCACCAGACTCGGCCCGAGCGGCATGCCGTCCGCGCCGGGCGAGTGGACCAGGCTGTCCTCGTTCATCCGCAGGTAGATCACGTCGACCGGGTACTTCTTCCCATCCCGGAGCCGGCTCACGATCCCGCCATCCACGAGCAGCTCCGTGCTGCGTACCAAAGGGACGCCCATCTCCTCGGCGAGCATCCGGTGCTCGAACCATGCCGAGTCGTCCATGCCCTGGCTCAGCAC
This sequence comes from Actinomycetota bacterium, assembly GCA_046724195.1. Lineage (GTDB taxonomy): Bacteria > Actinomycetota > Actinomycetes > Mycobacteriales > Micromonosporaceae > Actinoplanes. The sequence continues at coordinate 3,969 of JBKOWB010000009.1, read as the reverse complement.
GACCACCGCCGGGTCGTCGCCGGCCGCCGGCCCGGCGGCGTCGCGCAGCGCTCGCAGCAGCAGCGCGGGGGCGTTCTCGACACTGAGCAGATCGGCCGGCCGGGGCAGCTCGGGCAGAACGGCTTCGGTAAGCCGCCGGTTCTGCATGGCGTACCCGATACCGGACGGCACGCGTAGGTTGTCCTCCAGCACGAACCAGTCGCCGTCGCCGTTGCGGACCAGGTCGACACCGGCGACCTGGGCGCGCACCGCGGCGCGGTGCACTAGGGCGCCGCTGGGGCGCAGCTCGGGCGAGCCGTCGATGACCCAGTCCGGCACGACGCCGTCCTTCACCACGACCCGGTCGGCGTAGACGTCACCGACGAACGCGTCCAGCGCCCTTACGCGCTGCACCAGCCCCGCCCGTAGCCGCGCCCAGTCGTCGCTCGGCACGATCCGTGGCACCAGGTCGAACGGGAACAGCCGGGTGGCCGCCTCGCCGGCCACGCTGAACGTGATCCCGCGGGCGCGCTGCTCGTCGTCCCGGGCGTCCTCGCGGCGGCGCAGCCCGGCCGGGCCCAGCGCGCTCAACACGTCCACGATCCCCGCGTACGCCGGTTCGACGTCGCCGCCGGGGAACGCCTCGTCGCCTGCACCCGCGTACGGCGTGAGTCCGGCCGGCACCGTCTGGCCCTCCGGACCGATGCCGGTGGCGCCGCCACGGGTGTCCGCCACCACCAGGTCGACCACGTCGGAGAGGCGCCCGCGACGGGCCATCGCCCGGCGCTGCCGCGCGGCCGAGCTGCCCCGGCTCAGCGCCCGCACCGAGAGGTCGAACACCTGGTCCCAGTCGCCCAGCTGCTCGAGCTGCGGCCGCAGGTCCTCGACCAGCCGCTCGACCGCGACGGCCGCGGGGACCGGCACGGGCGAGCGGGGCAGGTCGAGCAGTTCGCCTTCGAGCCCGGACCGGGCCGCCCGCCACATCGCGGCCCGGTGCAGCGGCGGTCGTGTCGGCGTGAGCGGTTCGCCGGCCCGGTACGCCTGCCGCGCGCGCAGTACCAGCCCACGGAACAGCCCGGCCAGCAGGACCACGGTATCGACGTCCGGGCTGGAGTCGGTGACCCGCAGCTCCACGGTCGGCAGGTGTGCCGACGGCCGTACGTCGAAGTAGACCATCTTGGGATCGGTGATGGTCCCGGACGCGATCAGGTCCGCCACCAGCGCGTCGTGGTCCGCGGCGGAGGCCACCACACCGCTGTCGCCGGCGGTGGGCCAGCGCATCCAGATCAGCGACCGCGTGCTTGCGTAGCCGGAGTCCTCGCCCATCCAGTACGGCGAGCTGGCCGACAGCGCCAGCAGCACCGGCAGCGCCGGCGCGACGCGTTGCGCCACGGACACTGCCTCGTCGCGGTCCGGGATGCCGACGTGCACCTGCGCGCCGCAGATCAGCTGCTCGCGCACCAGCAGCTGGTAGTCGTCGAGCATGCGGCGATAGCGCGAGGTGGGCGTCACGGGCAGGGCGTCGAGGTCCACCAGCGGCACGGTGCCGGCCGCGACCAGCCCGAGCCCGAGCGACTCGGCGACGCCGATCGCCTGCCGGCGCCGCGTCACGATGGCGTCGCGCAGGCCGTCCAGGGTGGCGGTGACCCTGGTGTTCGTCTCGACGACCGAACGGTGCAGCTCGGCCGAGAAGTGGACGGCGTCCAGCTGGTCGAGCACCTCGGGCGCCCGCGGCACCAGTTCCCGGGTCGTGAGGTCGACGACGTGCAGCTCCTCCTCGGCCCCAAGGGACAGGTCGGTGCCCGCGGCGTCGCCGCCTTCGGTCACCCGTAGTGACTCCGTCATGTCTCCAAGCCTGCCTGTGTCGTGGTCCGGTTGTCCGGAGCGTTGTCAGACCGTGTGCCGTCGGTATTTCGTACCCGTTACGGCACCCGGTCATGTCGGAGCCACCGGCCGGTGGCTCTTGCGTAGCCATACTCACACGTTTAACATCTCGGTAATCGATGCGTATCGACGATGCGTATCGACGTCGCCTTCCGGGAGGTGCCCGTGGTCGCGTTCACCAGCAAGGACGTCGCGCGGCTGGCCGGCGTGTCGCAGAGCACGGTCTCCTACGTCATGACCGGTAAGCGCCCGATCTCCGAGAACACGCGGCTGCGGGTACTCGCGGCGATCAAGGAGCTCACCTACGAGCCGAACCAGGGCGCCCGCGCGCTGGCCAGCCAGCGCACCAATGTCGTGGGGCTCGTGGTGCCGTTCAGTTCCGGTGCCGACACCGGTGGCCTGTTGCCGTTCATCGAGACCATCGCGAGCTCGGCCCGCGAGCGGGACTACGAGGTCCTGCTGGTCACCGCGGACGAGGGCTCGGCCGGCCTGCGCCGGCTGGCCGGCCGGTCGCTGTGCGACGCGATCGTGCTCATGGACATCCATGGCCGAGGCGACGACCGCATCCCGGTGGCCGCGTCCCTGCCCGTCCCGGTGGTCCTCGTCGGCGTGCCGGAGGACCCGATGGGACTGCACTGCGTCGACCTCGACTACCCGCTCGCCGCGCGGCTCGCCGTCGACGAACTGGCCGCCACCGGCCACGAGCGGCTCGCATTCATCAGCCACCCGTCGGAGATGATCGACCGCGACCTCAACTTCGTTCGCCGGTTCATGGACGCGGCGCTGGCCGCCGCCGACCGGCACGGGCTGCCGTATGAGGCGATCGCCCCGGTCGAGCCCGGACGGGCCGCCGCGAACGAGGCGGTCGACCAGGCCCTCGCCAACCGCGGCAGCGACCGGCTCGGCCTGGTCATCCCGAACTCGCGGGCTGTCCAGCCGGTGCTGCACGTGCTCAGCGCCCGGGGGATCGTCCCGGGCCGGGACGTGTCGGTGATCGGCGTGTGCACGGACCGTGCGGCCGAGGAAATCGAGCCACCGGTCACCAATGTGTCGCCCGAGCCGCGGGGAACGTCGCGGCGGGCGATGCGGACGCTCTTCTGGCTCCTCGACCCCACCCCGGCCGGACCACCGCCGGCGATCGACCTGCTCGAACCGCGGCTCACCCGGCGCAGCACCGTCATGCCCGCACCGTGATGACCGCACCCTGACCCCAGCACGTCCGCCCTCGGTCCGTTCACACGCCCACTATCGATACGCATCGACGATGCGCACTCCCGACGAAAGGACACCCGCATGAACCCCAGGACGCGGCTGGCAGCCGTCGCGGTTCTCACCCTTCCCCTGGCCGTCGCCGCCTGCGGCGGTGGCGGCTCCAGCGGCTCCTCCGGCGAGGCCAACACGCTGCGAGTGCTCGACTACTACAACAACGAGCCCGACAAGAGCGTCTACACCAAGGTCCTGAACGCGTGCGGCGCGGCCGAGGGCGTCACGATCCAGCGCGAGGCCGTACCGGGCGACACGCTCATCGCCAAGGTGCTGCAGCAGAGCTCATCGCGGACGCTCCCGGACGTGCTCATGCTCGACAACCCCGACCTGCAGCAGATCGCCGCCACCGGGGCGCTGTCGCCGTTGGGCGACTACGGCCTCAACGCCGACGGCTACGTCAAGGGCGTCGTCGACGCGTCCACGTACCAGGGCAAGCTGTACGGCCTGCAGCCGGTCACCAACACGATCGGCCTCTTCTACAACAAGGACATCCTGGCCAAGAGGGGCGTGACCCCGCCGAAGACCTGGGACGAGCTGAAGGCGGCCGCGAAGAAGCTGACCTCCGGCAAGCAGTACGGCGTCGCGTTCTCGGCGCCCGCCAACTACGAGGGCACCTGGCAGTTCCTGCCGTTCATGTGGTCCAACGGCGGCGACGAGAAGGACATCGCGACGCCGCAGGTGGCGCAGGCGCTCCAGCTGTGGGTCGACCTCGTCAAGGACGGCTCGGCGTCCAAGTCCGTAGTCAACTGGACCCAGGCCGACGTCAACGACCAGTTCAAGGCCGGCAACGCCGCGATGATGGTGAACGGTCCCTGGCAGTTCCCGGTCCTCAACGCGGAC
>JBKOWB010000125.1:0-4806 GCA_046724195.1 Actinomycetota bacterium | reverse complement strand
GGCCAGGGCGGGACGGGCCAGGGCGGGGCGAACCAAGCCGGGCCGGGCCGGCGTCGCGTGAGCCGGGACAGCGCCGGCCGGACGGGCCGGCCGGCCGAGAGCTGGGTCGAGTCCGGCGTACGCACTGCCGTCCTGGCGGTCGCCCAGGGTCTTGCCGACGCCGCCGTGTCGGCCGGCAACACCGGCGCCACCGTGACATCGGCCGCGCTTGGCCTCGGCCGCTGGCCCGGCGTCCGCCGTCCCCCTCTCGCCGCCGTCCTGCCCACCGCCGCCGGCCGCGTCGTGCTGCTCGACGTAGGGTCCTCGGTCGACCCGGACGAGAACACGCTCGCGATGCATGCCGCACTGGGCGCGGCGTACGCCTCGGTCGTACACGGCGTGGCCGAGCCGCGCGTCGGGTTGCTCACCATCGGCACTGAGCGTGGCAAGGGCGACCGGCTGCGCCGCGCCGCGGCCACCCTGTTCCCGACTCTCGCCCTGCCCGCCAACGGCCGCTACGCCGGCCTGGTCGAGGGCAACGACGTGGTACTCGGCGAGGTCGCCGATGTCGTGGTCTCCGACGGCTTCACCGGCAACGTACTGCTCAAGGGCTTGGAAACCGCGTACGCGGTGGTCGGGCCGCCGGGTGCTCCTGCCGATGTGCCGGGGCGCGCCGCGATCCTGCTCGGCGTCGCCGGCACCATCGTCGTGTGCCACGGCGCCGCCGACGCCCATGACCTCGCGGCGGGCATCGCCTTCGCCGCCGACCTCCACCGCCGCGCCGTCGTGGCGGCGATAGCCGGACTGATCCCGCATGACGAGGTGGCCCATGACTGACGGAAGCGCACGGACGGGGAGCGAAGCGAGGCAACGGCATGAGTTCTGAGAAGCGCAAGCGGCCCTCCACCGCACCGCTGGAAGAGGCGTTCGGCGTGCCGATCGAACCCGCCCTTCTCGAACGAGCGCTGACCCATCGCTCGTATGCGTATGAGAACGGCGGGCTGCCCACCAACGAGCGGCTGGAGTTTCTCGGCGACTCGGTGCTCGGCGTGGTGATCACCTCAGCGCTGTTCCACAACCATCCGGACCTGCCCGAAGGTCAGCTCGCCAAGTTGCGCGCGAGCGTGGTCAACATGCACGCGCTCGCCGGCGTCGCCCGCACGTTAGGCCCGCAAGGGCTGGGCCCGCACGTGCTTCTCGGCAAGGGCGAGGAGACTACCGGCGGCCGGGACAAAGCGAGCATCCTGGCGGACACGCTGGAGGCGCTGCTCGGCGCGATCTACCTGCAACACGGCCTGGACACCGCGGCGGACGTGATCCACCGGCTGTTCGACCCGCTGATGGCCGAGTCGGCCGGGCGCGGCGCGGCGCTGGACTGGAAGACAAGCCTGCAGGAGCTGACCGCGGCGCTCGGGCTGGGCGTGCCCGACTACGTCATCGACGACTCCGGTCCCGATCACGCCAAGACGTTCACCGCCTGGGTCGTGGTGGCGGGCGAGCGCTACGGCGGCTCGGACGGCCGCAGCAAGAAGCAGGCCGAGCAGCGCGCCGCGGCCGCGGCCTGGCGCACGCTGAGCGAGCGCGCCGACGCCGACACACCGCCACCCGCGGTGGCCGGCGGCGGTCACGCCGACCTGGCGGATGCGAACCCGTGAGCCTGACCGCTGACGACACGGTAGACATGACGGCTCCCGCGCATGAGCCCCGCAAGCTATGGGACGTCGCCGGCGGCTGGCGCGGCGCCGGCATCGCGGTGGGCATTCTCGCGCTGACCCGGCTCGGCCAGATGATCATGCTGCTGTGGCTCGGTACGGCCGCGCACGACGGGACCCCCCTGCGCAGCCGGCTGCTGGTCTGGGACGCGGGATGGTTCCTCCGGGTGGCGGTAAACGGCTACCCGCACGGCTACTCGTACGGACCCGGCGGCCATCTCGAGGGCAATGGGCTAGCGTTCTTCCCGCTCTATCCGATGCTGATCCGCGGCGTTTCGGCACTGGGTTTCGATCCCGGCAACGCCGCCATCGCGGTCGCCTGGATCGCGTCGATCGGCGCCGCGCTCGCGCTACACCTGCTCGGCACGAGCCTGTACGGGCGGCGGGCCGGCTGGGCCCTGGTCGCGATCTGCTGCGCCGCGCCGGTGTCGGTGGTGCTCTCCATGGCGTACTCGGAAAGCCTCTTCCTGGCCCTCGTCGCGGGCATGCTGGTGGCCGCGCACCGCAAGGTGTGGTGGGCCGCCGGGCTGCTCGGCCTCGGCGCGGCCCTGACCCGCCCGACCGGCCTCGCGGCCGCTGTCGCGCTTGCGGTCGCGGCCGCGCTTGCGGTCCGTGACCGCCGCCGGAACGACGACCCCGGAGGTACGTGGCAGCCGGTCGTCGCCGCCGCGGTCGCGCTCGCGGGGGTGCCCGCCTACCTCGGCTGGGTCGCGTGGCGGGTGGGCGATCTCGACGCGTGGTTCCGGATCCAGACTGCCGGGTGGGGCACGTCGTTCGACTACGGCGCCAGCACGGCGTCGTTCCTGGGCCGCACGCTGACCGACGGCGACGGGTGGGTTCCGGTGAGCGTGGCGCTGATCCTGCTCGCGGCGCTGGTCGCGGCCGGGATCGCGCTGGCCGGCCGGCCCTGGCTACCGCTGGCCGTCTACGGAGTCCTCGCGATGGTCCTGGTGTATGGGCAGGCCGGCTTCTACCACTCCAAGCCGCGGCTGCTGCTCCCCGTACTCTTGACGCTGCTGCCCGCGGTGATCGCGGCGGCCCGCGCCCGGACCCGGGTCGCGATCCTGTCGATCACCGCCTGGGCGGCGTTCGGGTTGTGGTACGGCGCCTACCTGGTGGTCGTCTGGCCCTACACGCTCTAAGGATTTCGCTGTGCCCGAGTTGCCTGAGGTCGAGACCGTCCGGCAGGGACTGGCCAAGTGGGTGGCCGGCCGGACGATCGAAACCGTCGACGTGCACCACCCCCGCGCGATCCGCCGGCACATGCCCGGGGATGTCCACTTCGCGGCCGTCCTGGCCGGCCGGACGATCCTCGACGTGTCCCGGCGGGGCAAGTACCTCTGGCTGTCGCTGGACTCGGGTGACGCGATCATCGCCCACCTCGGCATGAGCGGCCAGATGCTGATGCGGCCCGCCGATGCACCGGAAGAGCCGCACCTGCGGGTCCGCGTCAGGTTCACCGACGGCGGTCCGGAGCTGCGCTTCGTGGACCAGCGCACGTTCGGTGGCCTGTCGGTCTCCGAGGGCGGCGCCGCGCTGCCCGATGAGATCGCGCACATCGCCCGGGACCCGATGGATCCGCTCTTCGACGACGACGCGTTCGTCGCCGCGGTCCGGCGGAAACACACCGAGGTGAAGCGGGCGCTGCTCGACCAGACGCTGATCTCGGGGGTCGGCAACATCTACGCCGACGAGGCGTTGTGGCGTGCGAAGCTGCACGGCGCCCGGGCAACCGACGCGCTCACCAAGCCGGCCGTCCGGCGCCTGCTCGCCCATGTCCGGGAGGTGCTGGGCGAAGCGATCGTCGCGGGCGGGACGAGCTTCGACGCGCTCTACGTCAACGTCAACGGGGAGAGCGGCTACTTCGACCGGTCGCTGAACGTGTACGGGCGGGAGGGACAGCCATGTCCCCGCTGCGGCACGCCGATCCGGCGCGAGCAGTTCATGAACCGCTCGTCGTACAGCTGTCCGCACTGCCAGCCGCGCCCCCGCAAGCCGCTGCGCTGAACGCCCACAAGAGGTCAACCACGACGTCAAGATCTGCTGGAGAGGTGGGGCGTGGCTGGCGTGGCGTCCGTGGCCACGCCGAACCCGGCGCCGCGGCGGCTCATCAGCCGGCGCGCCGCGGACAGCAACGCGGTCGGTACGCCGTGCACGATGTGGCCGTCTCCAGGCCGTACGCCGTCGCCGGCCCAGCCCTGATACGCCGCCCACGGCCCGTCGAACGTGCAGATTCGCACGCCCAGGTCGCGATAGCGCGGGTGGGTCGGTACGCCCGGGTTCAACACGACCTGGTGCAGGCCTCGCCGGGCCGCGAGTCGGACGACCAGCGCGACCGGCCCGACACCGCAGGAGCTGGCCGGCGCCCGATCCAGGAACAGCCCCTCCACGCCGTCCTCGCGCCAGACGTCCACGTCGGACAGCACGTCGGCCAGCGAGCGGCTGCCCCAGTCCAGATCGATGCGGCCTAGTGCCCAGCGCACGGAGCGGCGGTCGCCGGGCCGTTCGCGGACGATCCAGGTCTCGGCGTCCAGTCGAAGCTCGGGCGACGGGTGGGCGTACGGCGGGAACAGGGTCTTCACGACGGTCTCCGGTGATCTGCGGCGGTGTGGGCGGCGGCCAGCAGGCCGACGAGGTGCGTCGCCGCGAACACGGCGAACATGGCGGGCTGCCTAGGAACGTCCGAATAGCTGACCCCACACGAGCGTTCCGTCCACGCCCCTCGTCACGCCGACGCCGATCGCCTTGAAGCCGCAGTTGAGGATGTTGGCGCGGTGCCCGGCGCTGTTCATCCAACTGTTCATCACGTCGGTAGCGTCCCGCTGCCCGCGAGCCACGTTCTCGCCGCCCGGGTCGTCGTACCCCTGAGCCTTGGCCCGGTCCACGAACGTCCGGCCGTCGTCGCTGACGTGGCTGATGTAGAGGTTGCCGTGCGAGCCGAGTTCCTTGACGTGCAGGCGGATCGCCGTACGCAGCGCGGTGTTGAGCTTGACCGATCCGCAGCCGGCCTTGCCGCGCTCGACGTTGACCAGCCGGATGACCTCGTTCTCCTGGCCTTCGAGGCCGGGGGCGACGACCGGCGTGGTCTTCGCCGGGGTCTGGAGCTTCTTTGGCG
>JBKOWB010000228.1:0-4454 GCA_046724195.1 Actinomycetota bacterium | reverse complement strand
CCGCTGGACACCACCGCGCGGCCCTTGTGGTGGACGTCGAGCATGAGCTGCTCGGCCTTCTCGTGGCTGTAGCCGAAGAGTTTCTGCAGCACCCAGGTGACGTACGACATCAGGTTCACCGGGTCGTCCCAGACGATGGTCACCCAGGGACGGTCGTCCGCCGGTACTTCCTCGATCTCCGGCGTCTCGACGGGAGCGACCTGAGGCAACGCCATGCCCCCATCGTGCCACCGGATCAGCGCGGTGTTGAATCGGAACACGGAACCGCAGCTCACGGCGGTTGCGGTCGCGAGCGCCGAGAGTGGCACCCAGGTTACTCACGAGTTCAACTATTGCTACTCAGCATCGATCGCAGCACGGGCGGTGACACCGGGGTGACGCATCTCGATATGCTGGCCCGATGGCGCGCTGGGACTTCGTCGGTCGAGCCGAAGAACGGGCACGCCTCATCGCCGTCGCCGCCGAACCCACCGACCGTGGGCTGGTCTTCAGCGGCGCGGCCGGGATCGGTAAGAGCCGCCTGCTGCACGAGGCCGTCGCGGCGCTGCCGGCGGAGCACCACGCGGTGCGTGTGGCCGCCGCCAACACCGCCAGCTCGGGCCTTCCGTTCGGCGGGCTCGCCCAGGTGCTGCCGCCCGACCCGCCGGCCGGGCTGTCCGCGGCCGGCCTGCTGCGCTGGGCTGTCGACAGTATGTTCGCCGACGCGAACGGGCGGCCGGTCGTGCTCGCGGTCGACGACGCGCACCTGCTCGACCCCCCGTCGGCCGCGCTCGTACACCTGCTGGTCCGCGAGGGCGCCACGCTGCTCGGCACGCTGCGGACCGCCGAGCCGGTGCCCGCGCCGATCGCCGCGCTCTGGACCGAGGGCCTGGTGGCGCACGCCGAGCTTGCGCCGCTCGACGCGGACGAGTCGCGCGACCTGCTCGAGTCCATGCTGGGCAGCCCGGTCGAGAGCGGCTCGGCGCAGCGCCTGGCCCGCCTCGCCGGCGGCAACCCGCTGATGCTGCGCGAGCTCGTCATGGCCGCGAACACCGGCGGCGAGATGACCCAGGCGTACGGAGTCTGGCGCTGGACCGGCCGGCTCACCCTTGCGCCCAGCCTCGCCGACCTGGTCGCAGCCCGGATCGGCGGGCTGACCGACGGCGTCCGCGACGTCCTCGAGCTGGTGGCGTTCGGCGATCCGGTCGGGCTGCCGTTGCTGCTGCGGGCGACCGAACCCGCCGACGCCGAGCAGGCCGAGGAGCGCGGCCTGATCCGGGTGACCGGCACCGGCCGCCGCCGTGACGTCCGGTTGGCCCACCCGCTGTACGGCGAGGTGGTGCGCGCCCGGTGCCCGGTCACTCGCGCGCACCGCCTCCTCGCCACGCTCGCCGACCTCGTCGAGGACGCGGGCGCGCGGCGCCGCGACGACCTGCTCCGGGTAGCGGTGTGGCGACTCGACTCCGGCAGCGCGCAGGACGGCGCGCTCCTGCTGGACGCGGCCGGCCAAGCGTTCGCCCGGTTCGACCTCGAGCTGACCGAACGGCTGTCCGCCGCCGCGCGCGACGCCGGAGCCGGCTACGAGGCCGCCGAGCTGCTCGCCACCGTGCTGCTGCATGCCGATCGCCCCGACGAAGCCGTCGCGGCTCTGGACGGCACGACCGGGGACCGCCGCGCGACCTTACTGGCCACGATCGGCTTCTGGGGCCAGGGCCGCGCCGAGGCGGCCGACGAGCTGGCCGCCGCCGCGACCGAGGCCGAGCCCGGAGAGCGGGCGCGGATGCGCGCGGTGGAGGCACAAATGCGGCTTCAGCTCGCCCAGCTCGAGCCCGCCCGCGCCCTGGCCCGCGGCGTACTCGACCAGCGCGCGGCCGGTGCGCCGGCCCGGGCCATGGCCCGCAGCGTGCTCGCGTACCTGGCCGCCGCGACCGGCGATCCGGACCGCAGCGCCGAGCTGCTGGCCGCGATCGACACCGCCACCGTGGCGTGGCGCCGCGACATCCCGGCGCTGCAGTACGCGCTGCCGATGGCCCTCGGCACCCGGCTCGGCCTGGCGCTGGACCTGGCGGGCACGGACGAGATCCTGGCGGCCGAGTTCGCCGACCTGGCCCAGACCGGCGGCTTCGGATTCGGCTCCGGCTGGACGTCCCTGCTGCAAGCGCAAGGCGCGTGGCTGCGCGGGCGCACCGGCGAGGCGCTGCGGGCCAGCGAGCAGGCGTGCGCGGCGCTCGCCGCCGTCCGGCTGTACGACGGCAACGCACACGCCGCGCGGGCGCACGCGGCCGCGCTGCGCGGGGAGGCCGCCCTCGCCACCGAGTCGATGGCGGTCGCCGACGCGGCCGGCGGTACCGCCGACGGGCTCTTCTACCCGTGGCGGTTCCAGGCGCGGGCCTGGACCGCCGCGTGCACCGGGGACGTGGCGGGCGCCGTACGCCTGCTGTCGGGTTTGATCGCCCGGCTGCGGGCCGACGGCCTGGCGGGGCACGAGTTGCTCGCGCTTTATGACCTGGTCCGGCTCGGCCGGGCCGATCTGGCTGCGGACCGCATGGCCGACCTGCTCGAGGCCGTGCCCGGCGGTCGGATCGCGAGGTTGTTGCTGCGGCACGCCCTGGCGGCCGCGGACGGCGACGCCGACGGGCTGTTCGCGGCCGCGCGGGATTTCTCGGCGCACGGCTACCTGGTGTTCGCCGCGGAGGCGGCGGCGACCGCGGTCCGGACGTTCCGCGCGGCCCGAGATCCGCAGGCGCTGGCCGCCAGTACGCTGCTCGCCGACGTGCTGGCGCGCTGCGACACCCTGCGCACCCCCGCGCTGCTGGCCGTGCAGCCGGCGTTGACCAGCCGCGAGCGTCAGGTCGCCGAGTTGGCCGCGGAGGGCGCCCGCAGCCGCGAGATCGCCGACCGGCTCTTCCTGTCGCCGCGCACGGTGGAGAACCACCTTCAGCGCGTGTACGCGAAGCTGGGCGTGAACGGCCGGATGGAACTGGCTCCCGCGCTGCGATCGCTGCCGCAATAGGGTGGACCCTGTGAACGACTTCGCGCCCGCGCTGATGACCGACCAGTACGAACTGACCATGGTCAGTGCCGCCCTCAAGGACGGCACCGCGCACCGCCAGAGCGTGTTCGAGGTGTTCGCGCGGCGGCTACCGCCCGGCCGGCGCTACGGTGTGGTCGCCGGGCAGGGGCGGCTCATGGAGTTGATCAGCGACTTCCACTTCTCGGGCGAGGACCTGGATTTCCTGCGCAGCGCCGGCATCGTCGACGAGGCGACCGCGTCCTGGCTTGCGGACTACCGCTTCACGGGCGACATCGACGGGTACGCCGAGGGCGAGCTGTTCTTCCCGGGCTCGCCGATCCTCACCGTGTCCGGCACGTTCGTCGAGTGCGTGGTGCTCGAGACGCTGATCCTGTCCGTGCTCAACCACGACAGCGCGATCGCGGCGGCCGCGGCCCGGATGGTCACCGCGGCGCGGGGCCGGCCGATCATCGAAATGGGCTCACGCCGTACCCATGAAGAGGCCGCCGTGGCCGCGGCCCGAGCGGCCTACCTCGCCGGATTCGCCTCGACCTCGAACCTCGCGGCCGGCGGCCGCTATGGCATCCCCACCACCGGAACGTCGGCGCACGCATTCACACTCTTGCACGACGACGAGTCCGCGGCGTTCGCGTCCCAGGTCGCGGCGCTGGGCAAGAACACGACGCTGTTGGTGGACACGTACGACATCAGGCAGGGCATCGCCAACGCGATCGCCGTGGCGGGTCCCGACCTGCGCGCCATCCGGCTCGACTCCGGTGACCTCTCCGTGCTCGCCCAGCACTCCCGCGAGCTACTGGACTCGCTGGGCGCGACCGAGACGAAGATCATCGTCTCCGGTGACATGGACGAGTACTCGATCGCGACGCTCGCCGCCGAGCCGGTCGACATCTACGGCGCCGGCACCGCCGTGGTCACCGGCTCGGGGGCGCCTACCGCCGGACTGGTCTACAAGCTCGTCGAGGTCGAGGGCCGGCCGGTGGTCAAGCGCTCGGAGAACAAGGCGACGGTCGGCGGCCGCAAGACCGCGGTCCGGCGGCACAAGCCCACCGGCACGGCGACCGAGGAGATCGTCGTGTCCCAGGGCGTCCCGGACCACCGGCCGAACGACCGGCTGCTGCAGCGCACGTTCGTGGCGGGAGGCGAGGTGGTCGACCCGCCGGACTTGGCCGAGTCGCGCGAGCACCTGCGCCAATGCCTGATCTCGATCCCGTGGGAGGGCCTGAAGCTCTCCGCGGGCGACCCGGCCATCCCGGTCACCATGGTCCCGACGTCCTGAAGGGCTACCCGTGTCTCGCGCATTGATCATCGTCGACGTACAGAACGATTTCTGCGAAGGCGGTTCGCTCGCCGTCGGCGGCGGCGCACACGGCGCCGCCGGTATATCGTCCGCCCACCCGTCCGGCACCTGGGACCACGTGGTGGCGACGAAGGACAACCACAT
>JBKOWB010000277.1:0-7886 GCA_046724195.1 Actinomycetota bacterium | reverse complement strand
GCCGTGGGGCGTGGGTGCGCCGCTCGAGGCGCTGCTGCCGGGGACTACCTCGGTCCGCCTATCCGCCGACGACCTGGCCGGTGTAGCCGACCCGGTGGCGTCCGTCCTCGCCGGCGCGGGTGGTCGCCCGCTCGTGCTGGTGGTGCGCGACGCCCATCGGCACCCGTGGGTCGCCGAGGCGCTCGTCCGTACGCTCGCCGTCCGGCCGGACGCGATCGTCGTCGAGATGGGTGTGCCGGTGTCGGTCGCCGGTGGCGTGCACCTCGCCACGTACGGCGCGACCCGGGCGTGCGGTCAGGCCGCCGCGGAGATCATCGCGGGCTCGCGCGTGCCCGCCCCGGCAGCGCGCTCCATGGCCGCTTAGCGGTCCACGACGATGTCGTCGTACTCGGGGTGGGCAGCCACGTACTCGGCGAAGAACGGGCAGGCCGGGACGACCTTGACGCCGCGTTCGCGCAGCATGTCCAGCGTCTGCTTGGCGAGCTGGCCACCGACGCCCTGACCTCGGTACTTCGGATCGACCTGGCTGTGGGTGATGGCCACCAGACCGTTGCGGGCCCGGTAGTCGGCGAATCCGCCCAGCTCGCCGTCGACGATCACCTCGAAGCGGTGGCGGTCGGTATTGTCATGGACCTTGGCGTCCATCGCACCTCCAGTGTTTGTCGTCCAGCGTAGGCCGGGCAGGTTTGGAGTTGCTTGTCCTCGGTCAAACAGGGGGACATGACCTCCGCAACCTCGAACCTCCGATCCACCGCGTCGCGCGCTGCCGATAGCAAGCCGCTGGAGTACCTGGCCCGGGCCGGCTTCATCTGCTACGGCATCATTCACCTGCTGGTCGCCTGGCTGGCGCTGCAGGTGGCCTTCGGCAACTCGTCCCAAGAGGGCGACCCGTCGGGCGCACTCCGGACGCTCGCGTCCGAGCCGTTCGGCAAGGGGATCGTCGTCGTCATCGCCATCGGCATGTTCGCGCTGGCGATCTGGCAGGCGTTCGCGGCCGCCATCGGCGAGAGCGGGGTGCAGGACAAGGAGGCGATCGCCGAGCGGGTCATCTCCGGTTTCCGGGCGATCATCTATCTGTGGCTGGCGTGGACCGGCGTCAAGGTGCTCCGCGGCGCGAGCGAATCACAGGCGTCCAACCAGCAGCAGAAGACCTCCGACCTGATGAGCTCGACGGGCGGCCGGTGGCTGGTCGGCCTGACCGGCCTTGTGGTCGTGGGTGTCGGCATCGGACTGATGTGGTACGGCCTCACCAAGCGGTTCGAACGTCACCTCAACATCTGGCAGATGAGCTCCCCGGTGCGCAAGTCGACGCGGCGGCTCGGCGTCGTCGGCTACGTGGCCAAGGGCGTGGCGTACGCGATCGTCGGGGTGCTGGTGTTCGTCGCCGCGGTGACGTACGACCCGGCGAAGTCGCGTGGTCTGGACGGCGCGCTGAAGACGCTCGCGAGTCAGAGCTACGGCACGTGGCTGCTCATGCTGGTGGCGGCCGGCATCGCCGCGTTCGGAATCTACTGCTTCTCCCAGGCTCGCTACCGGAAGGTCTGACCTTCGGGTACCCGTTTTCACCCACGGTCGGGACAGGCAAGCTAGACGTCTCTGGCTGTGGGAGGCTTCGTGAACGGCGTCGGATCCGCTCTGCTTGCCGTCGTCGTGGCGGTCGGCGCCGCGCTCATCTTCGCCGAGCTGGTGCACCTGCTGGTCACCCGGCTCGGTCGGCGTTCGGTGTTGCTGAGAGATCTGGCGCGCAACGCCCACCACTCGTTCCGCGTGGTTGTCGTCCTGTTCGCCGTCCAGCAGGCGCTGCGCAGCGGCGTGGGCGAGTTCCCCGGACGGGCGGCCGTGCTGCACGGGCTGGTCGTCTGCATCATCGCCGCGTCGGCGTGGTTGGTCGCCGACCTGCTGCTGGTGATCGAGGACGTCGCGTTCACGAGGTGGCGTACCGACGTACCGGACAACATGAAGGCGCGCAAGGTCAGGACCCAGGTGCTCATTCTGCGCCGGGTCACCGTCGCGGCGATCGTGGTCGTCGCGCTCGGCGCGGCGCTGATGACGTTCCCCACCGTACGCGCGGTCGGGACCAGCGTGCTCGCCTCCGCCGGTCTGATCAGCGTGGTGGCCGCCGTGGCCGCGCAGGGCACGCTCGGCAACTTTTTCGCGGGCCTGCAGCTCGCCTTCAGCGACGCGGTGCGCATCGACGACGTCGTGGTCGTCGAGGGGGAGTGGGGCAAGATCGAGGAGCTGACGCTCACCTACGTCGTCGTGCAGATCTGGGACGACCGGCGGCTGATCCTGCCCACGACGTACTTCACCACGAAGCCGTTCCAGAACTGGACCCGGACCGGATCCGCGGTGCTGGGCACCGCCGAGGTCGACGTCGACTGGTCGGTGCCGGTCGAGGCGTTGCGCACCGAGGTGCGAGCGGTCTGCGAGGGCACCGAACTGTGGGACGGCCGGGTGTGCGTGCTGCAGGTGACCGACGCGATCGGCGGCAACGTCCGGCTGCGGGCGCTGGTCAGCGCGCACGACGCGGCCGCGCTCTGGGACCTGCGCTGCCTGGTCCGCGAGCGGCTCGTCGCGTACGTCTGGGAGAACCACCAGGCGGCGGTGCCCCGCGTGCGGGCGGAGCTGGAGAGCCCGCAACCGCCCCCGGCCGCGCCGCGGGCGGAGCCGACAGAGAGCCCGGAGCCGCAGCCGGCGGCGTCCGACGGTGCCCGTGTCTTCAGCGGCGGCGAGGACGCCGAAGAGCGCGGTGCCCGCTTCGCGGGCCCGGAAGAACCGATACCGGATCCGACGCACTGAGTGTCCGAATGTTCCCAGGGTGAGGGTTGACATCCCGCTGCGTCGGGCATACTGCCGTCACACGGAAAGGAGGACACCATGGCCGATGTCCTGAACGGTGGCGCGGCCCGTCCAGTCACCGACCAGTCCACCTCCGAATTGGTCCAGCGGGCGAGCGAGCAGATCACCCGTCTCGTCCGTGACGAGATCGCGCTGGCCAAGGCGGAACTCATGGAGAAGGGCAAGCACGCCGGCATCGGTGTGGGTCTGTTCGGCGGGGGTGGGGTGCTGGCCGTCTACGGTGTGGGAGCATTGACCGCCACCCTCATCATCGTGCTCGACCTTTTCCTGCCGCTCTGGCTCGCCGCCCTCATCGTTACGGTCGCGCTGTTCGCCGTGGCCGGGATCCTCGCGCTTCTGGGCAGGAAGCAAGTGAGCAAGGCGGTCCCCGCGGAGCCGCAGGAGGCCGTCGCGAGCGTGAAGGCGGATGTCGACGAGCTGAAGCACGCGGTGCAGGACAGGGGTAGGGCATGAGCCAGAAGAACGGCGCGTCCAACGGCAAGCCGGACGTGGAGGCACTCCGGGCGGAGATCAAGCAGACCCGGACCGAACTGGGCGAGACCGTCCAGGCGCTCGCGGCGAAGGCGGACGTGAAGGCGCGCGCCAAGGAGCAGGTCGAGCAGACCAAGCAGAAGGTTCGGGCGCAGGCCGTCGAGGCGACCGAGAAGGTACGTGACGCCGCGCTGGTCGCCACGGACAAGGTGCGGCACGTGGCCGCGCAGGCGGGCGTCGCGGCTCGCGGCACCGCCGAGCAGGCGACCGATAAGGTCAAGGACTCCAGCGCGCTGGACCGGGCGGAGGACACCCGGCAGCGGGTGCGTCGCAACCAGATCCCGATCGCCGCCGTCGTCGCGGCGGCGGTCGCAATCGTCGGCGTGATCCTGATCGTCCGCGGGAGGCGACGGTGAACCGCGAGCTTGAGAAGGTCGCGTTCAAGCCGGTCGGGCTGCTGCTCGGCGTCGGCGCCGGCGTGGTCGCCGGCCTGATCTTCAGGCAGGTGTGGAAGCTGGCCTCCGGTGACGACGACGCCCCGAACGCCACCGACGAGGACCGGGGATGGGGCGAGATCATCGTCGCCGCCGCGCTGCAGGGCGCCCTCTTCGCCGTGGTGAAGGCGCTCGTCGATCGAGGCAGCGCCACCGGTGTCAAGAAGATCACCGGGACCTGGCCCGACTGAGCGGACTTGAGCTGGCCAGACCTCGACCAGCGGCGCCGCGCCGGGCTGGCGATGTGGCGGGCCATTTCCGTATCTGCCAGGGTTTATTCGGTTCGTTCGAGGGGCAGCTTTGCGACCCCGTTTTCAGGTACAGTGTGCCCAGTTTTTGCGTACGTGGTGTGCTGCTTCCGCCCGTCGTGTGGACGCCGGGAGGCGTCCCGGGACGGTCGGATGGGACGTCCTACTGAAAGGCCGCCTCAAGGGCGCCGCTGCTCGAAAACGGCCATCGGCCCCGCATCACCGGGCCGGCATTTTCAGAAGGAGAGTTCAGCATGGCGCAAGGAACCGTGAAGTGGTTCAACGCAGACAAGGGCTTCGGCTTCATCACCGTCGACGGCGGGGGTGCTGACGTGTTCGTCCACTTCTCGGCCATCCAGACGAGCGGTTACCGCACTCTGGAAGAGAACCAGCGGGTCGAGTTCGAGATCGCCCAGGGCCAGAAGGGCCCGCAGGCGGAGCAGGTCCGCCCGCTCTGAGACAACCCGCCGGCGGCGACGCCGGCTGCCGACCGCCTGGCGGGAGGTCGGCCCACCAGCCCCGCATCCCCACGGATGCGGGGCTTCTTTGTGCTTCAGGTCCGCTTCGAGCGCCTGCGGATGCGCAGCCCGATGACGATCAATACCAGGCCGACGAACGCCACGATCGGGCCCACGATCGCCCACACCGTGACGCCGGTCATCACGCTGCCGGCCAGGACGTCCAGGCCCTGCAGCGTCCACACCGCGCCCAGCACGATCGCGAGCAGGCCGACGGTCATCGGGAGCCAGCCCTTCATCGTCCCCTCACCACTTGTCATGGACTTGGGGGCGGATGAGCTCGTCATAGACGGCGTGCACGGCGTCGAGCGTGGCGGGCGGCAGCGGCGCCATCCCGGCGGCGGCCGCGTTGCTGCGGGCCTGCTCCGGATTGCGGGCGCCCGGGATGACCACGGTGACGCCCGGCTGGTCGAGGATCCATCGCAGCGCGAACTGAGCCATCGTGGCGCCTGCCGGGACGAGTGGACGCAGCCGGCGTACCGCCTCGAGGCCGGTCGTGAACTCGACGCCCGAGAACGTCTCGCCGACGTCGAACGCCTCGCCGTGCCGGTTGTACGTGCGGTGGTCGTCCGGCGCGAACGAGGTGTGCTCGTCGTAGCGACCGGACAGCAACCCGCTGGCCAGCGGTACGCGCGCGATGATGCCGACACCGGCGGCCGCCGCGGCGGGCAGGACCCGCTCGAGCGGCTTGAGGCGAAACGCGTTCAGGATGATCTGTACGCTCGCGGTGCCCGGCCGGGCGATGGCGGCCAGGGCCTCGTCGACGCGTTCGACGCTGACGCCGTACGCGGCGACGCGCCTCTCCTGCACGAGCGTGTCGAGCGCGTCGTAGACCGCATCGGTCGAGTAGACCGGCGTCGGCGGGCAGTGCAGCTGCACCAGGTCGAGGGTGTCGACGCCAAGATTGGCGCGGGAGCGGTCGGTCCAGGCCCGGAAATTGTCCAGTGTGTACGCCGACGGCTCTTGACGCACCCGCCGGCCCATCTTGGTGGCGACCATGATGCCGGAGCGGTTCTTGATGTACGACCCGATGATCTGTTCGCTGCGGCCGTCGCCGTACACGTCGGCGGTGTCGAAGAACGTGACACCGGCGTCCGTGGCGGCCTGCAGCGTGGCGTGCGCGTCCTCCTCGGTGACGTTGCCCCAATCCGCGCCGAGCTGCCAGGCGCCGAGTCCGATGACGCCGACGTCGCGGCCCATCCGGTGAAAGCTGCGATTCTCCACGGGCGCCAGCCTACTGGGCCTCTGTTAAGCTCCAGCAAGACGTACGTACGGTTTGGAGGCATGCTCATGTGGGATCCCGCCGTCTACCGCCGGTTCGGCGCCGAGCGGTCCCGCCCGTTCCTAGACCTCGTCGCCCGGGTCGGCGCCGGCAAACCGCGGGCCGTGGTCGACCTCGGCTGCGGCCCCGGCGACCTCACCGCCACGCTCGCCGAACGATGGCCGCGCGCGCGGGTCACCGGGATCGACTCCTCACCCGAGATGATCGCGCGGGCCACCGAGCTGGGCGGCGCCGTCGACTACCGGGTCGGCGACGTACGCGACTGGCGGCCCGGGCCGGACACCGACGTCGTGGTCACCAACGCGACGCTGCAGTGGGTGCCGGGGCACGAGGACCTGCTGACCCGGTGGGCCCGCACGCTGCCGGCGGGGGCGTGGCTGGCCATGCAGGTGCCCGGCAACTTCGACGCGCCGTCGCATCGGGCGCTGCGCGAGGTGGCCCGCAGCGCGCCATTCGCGGTGGCGGTCGGTGACGTGCTACGCGAGACGCCGGTCGACGACGCCGCCGGGTACGCGGCGCGGCTGACCGGCGCCGGGGCCTCCGTGGATGCCTGGGAGACTACGTACGTGCACCTGCTGCCCGCCACCGGTGACGAGCATCCGGTGCTGCGCTGGATGGAGGGGACCGCGCTGCGGCCGGTCAAGGCTGCCCTGGACGAGGCCGGGTGGCGGGAGTTCCGCGCCGCGCTCGCCGCCAAGCTGGCCGCGGCCTATCCGGCCCGCGGCGGCGTCGTACCATTCCCGTTCCGCCGCATCTTCGTCGTCGCGAAAACGGAGGAATCTCTGTGACCGAGTTGGCCTCGTTCACCGCCGGTCTGCCCAAGGCCGAGCTCCACGTGCATCACGTTGGGTCGGCGTCGCCGCGCATCGTGGCCGAGCTGGCGGCCCGGCACGAAGGGAACAGCCCGGTGCCGGCCGATCCCGCCGCTCTTGCCGACTACTTCGCGTTCCGCGACTTCCCGCACTTCATCGAGGTCTACCTCAGCGTGGTCGACCTGATCCGCGACGCCGAGGACGTGCGGATGCTGACCTACGAGATCGGCCGCGAGCTGGGCCGCCAGCAGGTCCGGTACGCCGAGCTGACAGTCACGCCGTACTCGAGTGTGCGGCGGGGGATCCCGGCGCCGGAGTTCGTCGCCGCCATCGAGGACGCCCGGGTCGGCGCGGCCGCCGACTTCCGCGTCGACCTGCGCTGGTGCTTCGACATTCCGGGAGAAGCCGGCGCGCCGGCCGCCGAGGAGACGCTGCGCATCGCGCTCGACGAGAG
This sequence comes from Actinomycetota bacterium, assembly GCA_046724195.1. Taxonomy (GTDB): domain Bacteria; phylum Actinomycetota; class Actinomycetes; order Mycobacteriales; family Micromonosporaceae; genus Actinoplanes. Next base: position 748 of record JBKOWB010000277.1, on the reverse strand, counting down.
GCCGGACGGACTCGTCAGCTTCGGCCTCGGCGGCCCGGAGGCGGGCGTGGACCGGCCGCAGTTCAAGCCGTACTTCGACAAGGCACGCGCGGCCGGGCTGCACAGCGTGCCGCACGCCGGCGAGACCACCGGTCCGGAGACTGTCTGGGATGCGGTGCGCGTCCTCGGCGCCGAGCGGATCGGGCACGGCATCGCCAGCGCGCGGGACCCGGAGCTGATGGCTTACCTGGCGGAGAACAAGATCATGCTCGAGGTGTGCCCGACGTCGAACGTGCGCACGCGGGCCGTCGCGTCGATCGAGGAACATCCGCTGCCCGCGCTGGTCGCCGCCGGTGTGCCCGTGTCGATCAACTCCGACGACCCGCCGATGTTCGGCACCACGCTCGAGGAGGAGTACGCCGTGGCGGCCCGGCTCCTCGGCCTCGACGAGGCCGGCGTCGCCGACCTGGCCAGGGCCGCCGTCACGGCGTCGTTCCTGCCGCCCGGCGGCCAGTCGGCGCTGCTGGCCGAGATCGACGACTACACCGCAAACCACCAGACGACCCGCGATCACGCGGAGCGAAGCGGAGCCGGCCAGTCCCGCGATCGCCGCCGGTGACTTGTCGCACCAAGCGGAGGGAGCGCAGCGACCGTAGCGACTGCGGCAAGTCAGCGGTTACAAGGCGATCGCCGCGGAGCGAAGCGGAGCTGGCCAGCTCAGTGCAGTCCCTGGAGCTTATACAAAACACCGAGCACACGAGACTCAAGC
>JBKOWB010000430.1:0-3306 GCA_046724195.1 Actinomycetota bacterium | reverse complement strand
GGGTCGGATGTCCACCCGGCAGATCTGATCGAAGTAGAGGTCGGGCGCCGCGTCCAGGTGGGCGAGCAGCCGCGGCGTCTCCCAGCCGAGGCCGCCGAAGCGCTTCCGGATGATCCGGCGTTGCGCCGCCAAGTCGTGCCGGTCGTAGTCCAGCGGCGGCGACGCGAACGCGACGAACGCGGCCGCCCCCGCTGGATCGCGTTCATCGCCGCTGACGCTGATCATCCGGCCGGGCACGTTGTACGCGAGCCAGTCGCGGCTCAGGCCCCACGCGTTCGGTACGTCCCAGCCAGCCACGTAATAGCCCAGGTGCTTCACGTACCGCGACTCCGGACCGAACGCCACCCGCCGCACCATCGAGTGCACGCCGTCCGCGCCGACGACGAGGTCGAACCGGCGCCGCAGCCCACTGACGAACGTGACGTCGACGCCGTCCGGCATCTCGGTCATGGTCGCGATGCTGTCGCCGAACAGGTATTCCGTCCGGTCGCCGGCCGCCTCGCAGAGGATCCGCGAGAGGTCGCCGCGCCGCACCTCGATGTCGCCGCCGGCGAAGTCGGACGGCATCTCCATCAGCTTGTCGCCCCGCTCGTCGACGAATCGCATCGCGGTGCCGAAGGTCTGCACCTTCTCCAGTTCCTCGAGGATGCCCATCTCCCGCAGCATCCCGAGGTGTAGCGGGCCGCGGAAGTCGACGGCGTTTCCGCCCGTTCGCAGCGCGGGGGCGATCTCCACGATGGTCGGGTTGAAGCCGTACCGGCCGAGCCAGTACGCGAGCGCCGGGCCCGCGATGCTCGCGCCGGAGACGAGGACCGCCCTGTTCTTCATGATCGGCTCCAAACTGTGTCCGCCGTACTCAGTTATTTCTGTGTACGGTAGATACAGTTAGTGCCGGAGCGCAAGAGGGTGTCGGATGACGGTCGAATTCCTGTGGGGCGAGCGCGCTGAGCGCACCCGCGGCCCCAAGCCGAAGTTGAGCCTCGACCGGATCGCCGACGCCGCGATTACGATCGCCGACGCCGAAGGTCTGGCCGCCGTCTCCATGCAGCGGGTCGCGGCCGACCTGGGCTACACCAAGATGTCTCTGTACCGCTACCTGCCCGGCAAGACCGAGCTGGTCGCGCTGATGGTGGAGCGGGCGATGGGCGAACCGCCGCCGCTCGCCGGGCCTGATTGGCGGGCCGCGCTCGCCGAGTGGTGCCGCCTGTTGCTCGCCGGGTTCGTCCGGCATCGGTGGACGCTGGAGGCCACCGTCGGGGCCCGTCCGCTCGGGCCGCACGAGGTCGGCTGGATGGAGAGCGCGCTGACCGTGCTCGCTGGGACGCCGTTGACCGGCGGCGAGCGGCTCGACGCCATGGTGCTGCTGGTCGGCCACGCCCGGATGCTGGCCGAGCAGACCGCGGCCGGCCATCCCGAGGTCGTCGCTTCGGATCGGCCGCGCGCCGCCGCGGCCCGCAGTCCCGAGGTCGTCGCTTCGGATCGGCCGCGCGCCGCCGCGGCCGCCGGTTCGGAGGAAGAGCTGAGCGCCGTGATCGCGACCGTCATCGCCCAGCACGGTGACCGGTTCCCGCAGCTGGCGGCAGCGATGGCCGAGGCCGCCGCGACCGGCGGACAGAACCAGGCGTTCCACTTCGGACTGGAGCGCATCCTCGACGGCTTGGAGACACTGATCCGCAGCCGCTCCGCCCAGCTGTCCTGACTACGCGGGTGCCGCCAGCCGGTGGGCGATCTGGAAGACGTTGCCGTACGGATCGCGCACCATCGCACGCCGGTCGCCGTAGGGCGTGTCCATGGGCTCCTCGATGGACACCGCCCCGGCGGCCAGCGCATCGCGATACGTGGCGTCCGCGTCCGCCACGTACACGTAGAGCAGCGCCGGGAATGGTTCGCGCACGCCGGCCTGCGTGACCATGACGACCGAGTCTCCGATTCGAATCTCGGCCGGGCGGCCGTCGGGAGCGTCTCCGGTGGCGCCGAACGCGGCGCGCAGGAACCGGACCGCACCGGCTGCGTCGCCGACCACCATGCGCGGCGTGACGGTGTGGTAGCCGGTGCGCAGCTGGCTGGTCATCTTGGGTTCGAGATCTGTCTTCAGATCTGTCGCGAGTAGCGACCAGACCTCGACGTCGTGGCGGGTGCCGTTCAGCTCGAACGCTTCCCGGAGGACGCCGTCGCGGGTCATGCCCAGGCGCCGCGCCACCGCCTTGCTGCGGGCGTTGCCCGGAACGGTGTGCCACTCGACGCGGGCGATGCCGCGTTCCCGGATCGCCCAGTCGATCATCGTCTGGGCCGCCTTGGTGATCAGGCCGCGGCCCTGGACGTCCGGCGCTGACCAGACGCCGATCTCGCACACCCCGGCGTCCGCGTCGAACACCCGGAACAATGCACCGCCGACGAGGACGCCGTCGAGCCAGATGCCGTAGATCCGGCCGGTGTCGGCCGCCTGGCGATCGGCGTACGCCTGCAGCCAGCACCGGGCCCCGTCGACGTCGGTAATGCTCGTGGCCCAGGGGATCCATGGCGCGAGATGCGCGCGATGGCGCTCGATGTGCGCGGCGAACTCGCCGGCCCGCCACGGCTCCAGCGCGCGCATCTCGGCCCCGTCCGGCAGCGTCGACGTCAGCATTCCGGCCTCCCGCCTCGTACACAACACTTGTTATGTACTCTAGCCGCATGCCTGCGCGCAAGGACCACGACCTCCGCCGCCGCGACATCTCCGGGGCGGTGTGGCGGGTGCTGGCCGAGCATGGCTTCGGCGGTCTGACCCTGCGCGCGGTCGCCGCCGAGTTGAACGCGACGACCGGCCTGCTCACGCACTACTTCCCGGACAAGCGGACGCTGCTGCGGTACGCGCTCGACGTCGCCGAGGAGCACACCCAGGGCCGCGAGATGCGGACCCCGCCCGCGCCCGGGCTGCTGGCGCTGCGCTCGGCACTGCTCGACGTGCTGCCGCTCGACGGCACGTCCGCCGCGATGAACCGCGTCTGGGTCAGCTCCTGGGACGCGGCGCTGGGCGACGCCTCGCTGGGCGAGGAACAGGCCGCCCGGTACGTCCGCTGGCGCGAGCGCCTGCGCGATCACGTGGCGGCGGCACAGGAACGGGGTGAGTTGCCACCCGGGAACGCCGACGATGTCGCCGCGTCGGCCGCGGCGTTCTGTCATGGGCTGGTCGTGCAGGCGCTGTTCGATCCGGGCCGCTTCCCGCCGGACCGGCAGATCGCGCTGCTGGATCGCTTCGTCCAGGGGCTGCGGACGCCAAACTGCGCCGTCGTCGACCAAGATGGAAGCCCAAGGCCGCCATAGCGC
>JBKOWB010000237.1:0-5699 GCA_046724195.1 Actinomycetota bacterium | reverse complement strand
GGGTGGACCCGTTCAGCGTCAACTGACCGACCGCCGCCCGCAACCCCGCACGTAGGCAAAAAGCTGGCAGGATGGTGCACGTGGGTAATCCGCTGCGCACACCACAGGACCGTCGGCTCCCCCGGATCCCGGAGCCGTGCGCTCTGGTGATCTTCGGAGTCACCGGAGACCTCTCCCGAAAGAAGCTCATCCCGGCCGTCTACGACCTCGCGAACCGCGGCCTGCTGCCTCCGGGCTTCGTGGTCCTGGGCTTCGCCCGGCGCGACTGGGGCGACGGCGACTTCGAGTCGCTGGCGTACGAGGCAGCCCGGAACGGGGCCCGTACGCCGTGGCGCGACGATGTCTGGCAGCGTCTCGCGAGCCAGTTCCAGTTCGTGCCCGGGTCGTTCGACGACGACGCCGCATTCGACCATCTGGCCGTCACGCTGGACGAGCTCCGGGAGCGCAACGGCATCCCGGGCAACGCGGCGTTCTACTTCTCCATCCCGCCGGCCGCGTTCCCACTGGTACTCAACCAGCTCGCCCGGACCGGGATGGCCGACAACGCGAAGTCCGGCGGTTGGCGCCGGGTGGTCGTGGAGAAGCCGTTCGGCAACGACCTGAATACGGCCATGGCGCTGAACAAGCTGGTCGACGAGGTCTTCGGGCCGCAGGACGTGTTCCGCATCGACCACTACCTGGGCAAGGAGACGGTTCAGAACATCCTGGCCCTGCGCTTCGCGAACAACCTGTTCGAGCCGGTGTGGAACTCCAAGTACGTCGACTCCGTGCAGATCACCATGGCCGAGGACGTCGGCATCGGCACCCGGGCCGCGTTCTACGACGCGTCCGGCGCGGCCCGCGACGTCCTGCAGAACCACCTGCTGCAGCTGCTCGCGCTGGTGGGCATGGAGGAGCCGACCAGCTTCGACCCCAGTGAGGTGCGGGCCGAGAAGCTCAAGGTGCTCAAGGCGATCAGCCTGCCCAAGGACATCGCGAAGGGCTCGGTCCGCGGTCAGTACCTGCCGGGCTGGGTGGCGGGCGAGCGGGCCGTGGGTTACCTGGAGGAGAAGAACATCCCGCCGGACTCCACCACGGAGACCTATGTGGCCGTCCGGCTCGGCATCCAGAACCGCCGCTGGGCCGAGGTGCCGTTCTTCGTGCGCGTCGGCAAGCGGATGCCGCGCCGGGTGACCGAGATCGCGATCCTGTTCAAGAAGGCGCCGCACCTGCCGTTCAACCCGGCCGACGTGGAGATGCTGGGCCACAACCAGCTGGTCATCCGGGTCCAGCCGGACGAGGGCGTGGTGCTCAAGTTCGGGTCGAAGGTGCCGGGCACCACGATGGAGGTCCGCGATATCGCGATGGACTTCCAGTACGGCGAGGCGTTCACCGAGTCCAGCCCCGAGGCGTACGAGCGGTTGGTGCTCGACGTCCTGGTCGGCGACCGGACGCTGTTCCCGGACGCGGCCGAGGTGGAGCAGAGCTGGCGGGTGATCGACCCGCTGGAGGCCGCGTGGGCGGGTACCAAGCCGGAACCGTACCGCGCCGGCGAGTGGGGGCCGCGGGCGGCCGACGAGATGCTGGCCCGCGAGGGCCGGGCCTGGCGGCGTGCCTAATGGATAGGGGAACGAAGTGATCGGTCTTTGGGACACCACCGGCGGCGAGGTCGTCAAGGCTCTCGCGGCCGAGCGGCGCAGCGCCGGCGGCGTGGCCAGCGGCCTGGCCCTGACGCTGATCTCGGTCGTCGAGGAGAAGAAGGTTCGCGAGGCCGAAGCGGCCGCCACCATCGCCGCGGCGGCGCACCCCTGCCGGCTGCTCATCGTGGTCCGCTCCGACCTCGACGGGCGCAGCCGCCTGGACGCGGAGATCGTCGTGGGCGGCCGGCTCGGCCCGGCCGAGGCGGTCGTGATGCGCATGTACGGCCGGCTGGCGCTGCACGCCGAATCGGTGGTCATTCCGCTGCTGGCGCCGGACGTGCCGGCGGTGACGTGGTGGCACACCGAGCCGCCGGACGTCATCGCGAACGACTTCCTGGGTGTGGTGGCCGACCGCCGCATCACCGACTGCAAGTTGGCCCCGGATCCGGTGGCCGCACTCAGGCAGCGGGCGGTCGACTACGCGCCCGGCGATACGGACCTGACCTGGACCCGGATCACGTTGTGGCGCACGCTGGTGGCCGGCGCGTTCGACACCACCGACGAGCAGGTGGTCGGCGCGACGATCGTGGCGCCGCTGCACGACCCCACGGCGGCGCTGATGATCGGCTGGCTGAAGTCGCGGCTGGGCATCGAGCCTGTGTGGGAGGAGACGCGCCGGTCGCCGCGGATGCATTCGGTGCAGCTGGAGTGCGGGAACGGCGACCGCATCACGGTCACCCGCGAGGAGGGGACAGCGCTGTTCAGCCGTACCGGCCAGGAGGACCGCTACATGCCGTTGCCGAAGCGGACCGTCGGCGACGAACTGGCCGAGGAACTGCGCCGGCTGGACGCCGACCAGATCTACGGCGAGGCGCTGGGCGCGATGGCGAGCCTCTCCGATCTGGACAAGAGGCCGTCCGCGCGCGTGCACGTGTGGAGGGATCCGGCCCTGGCCGCCCGTGCGGGCGACGCGGCCGGCGCCTTCGCCGGCCCGGGAGGAACGGCGGCCTGACCGCGTACGATCAACGGCCGTCCGCCGCTGAGGCGGGCGGCCCTTTGGGCTTCGACCGACGAGGGACGTCATGAGCGAGACCGTTGTGGTAGTGGTTCCCGACGCCGACATCCTGGCGTCGGCGGTGGCGGCGCGGCTCGTCGTCAAGATCATCGATGCACAGGCGGAGCGCGGGTGGGCCGGCGTCGTGCTCACCGGCGGCCGGATGGCCGCGAAGGTGCTGCGCTCGGTCAAGGAGTTGCCCGCGGTCGACGCGATCGACTGGTCTCGCGTCGACCTGTGGTGGGGCGACGAGCGCTTCCTGCCCGCCGGCGATCCGGACCGCAACGACACCCAGGCGCGCGAGGCGCTGCTCGACGCGCTGCCGCTCGAAGCGGCCCGGGTACACCCCATGCCGGCCTCGGACGGCCCCGACGGGGACGACGCCGAGCAGGCCGCCGCCCGGTACGCGCGCGAGCTGGCCGCCGCCGCGCGGCCCTCCAGCTCCGAACTGCCGCACTTCGACGTGCTCATGCTGGGCGTTGGCGAGGACGGCCATGTGGCTTCGATCTTCCCGGAGCATCCGGTCGGCTACGCGACCGGCACGGTGGCCGCCGTGCACAACAGCCCCAAGCCGCCGCCGACGCGGATCACCCTGACCATGAGTGCCATCCAGACCGCCGAGGAGGTGTGGCTGGTCGCGTCTGGCCCGGACAAGGCCGCTGCCGTGGGGATGGCTATCGAGGGCGCCGGGCCAAGGCAGGTGCCGGCGGCCGGCGCGGTCGGCACGGACAAGACGCTATGGCTGCTGGACCGCGCCGCGGCGGCGAACGTGCCGGCCAAGGCACGCAGCCTGCGGTAGAACGCGGAAACGGGCGCGCGCTGGTGGCGATCAGGCCCGCGACGAGATCTGCTGGACCGCCCAACTGTTGCCGTCAGGGTCGTCGAAGAACACGAAACCGACGTTGTCCAGGGGGTCCGGCACCTCGCGCGGGTTCTCCCCCATCTTCTGGACCTCGCTCACCTGAACGCCCCGCTCAAGCAGCTCGGCGCGGGCCTTGCGGATATCAGGCACCACGAGCTGCAGCCCCTTGAGCGAGCCGGGCGCCATGTCGGGCACAGCGCCCTTGCCGATCACGATGGAACATCCCGACCCGGGCGGCGTCAGCTGCACCAGCCGTACCTGGTCGTTGATGACCGTGTCGTGGTCGACATGGAAGCCAAGCTGGTTGGAGTAGAACGCTTTGGCCCGGTCGATGTCCGACACCGGGACCACGACCACCTCCAGGGTCCAGTTCATCCTCGTCCCTCCCAGAGTCCGGCCCGTGCTTACTCTCCGCGGCGCTGACGCACCTTAGCGAGCGCCTCGGCAAGGATGGCCGCGCCGTCGGCGTCCGAGCGCCGCTCCTTCACGTACGCCAGGTGCGACTTGTACGGCTCGGAGCGCATCCGACCAGGCGGGTTGGATCGGTCGAGTCCCGCCGGCTGGCCGCAGCGAGGGCAGTCCCAGCACTCGGGCGGGGCGACATCGGCGGCGAACCGGACGACCGCGTCGTGACCGGCGGCGCAGTAGTACGTCACCTCACGTCGCGGGGCGGGTTCGCTGCGCTCGTCGGGACGCATGGGGCTGGAGCCGACGCGGCTGCCGCGGATCGCGCTGCCACTGGACACGGACGTCACTCCTGTCAGAACCGGACGGGAAACGGGCAGATACAGCGGGGGAAACAAACCGCGCGACCCGACTGACCGGACCGCGCGGCAGAGTTTACGACGCCCGAAGCGACTCAGGAAGGCTTACTCACGAACCTACGGCGACCTTCAGCCAAAACCCCAGGCCCACGATGCAGGCGAACCAGATGATGCCTACCAGGACCGTGTAGCGGTCGAGGTTCTTCTCCGCCACGGAGGAGCCGGCCACGCTGGACGAGACACCGCCGCCGAACAGGCTCGACATGCCGCCGCCCTTACCCCGGTGCAGCAGGATCAGCAGGGTCAGCAGGATGCTGGTGATGAACAGCAACACGATCAACGTGTACGCGAACGCGATCGGCATGGTCGGGTTCATTCCTCTCGAAAGGCGCGGCAGCGTCCCACAATAGCCGGTGCCCGGCCGCACCGCGGCGGCCGGGCCAGCAAACTCACCGTGGGACGTGCTCCGGATAGCGGCAGATCGCCGCGAACTCCTCGGCGTCCAGGCTGGCGCCGCCCACCAGGGCGCCGTCGATGTCCGGCTGCGCCATGATCGCCGCGATGTTGGCCGCCTTGACCGAGCCGCCGTACTGGATCCGGACCGCATCGGCGATCTCGCCGCCGTACCGCTCGGCGAGCCGCGAACGCAGCGCCCCGCACACCTCCTCGGCGTCCTCGGGCGTCGCGGTCTTGCCGGTGCCGATCGCCCAGATCGGCTCGTACGCGATCACCATCTGCTTGACCTGCTCGGCCTTGAGCCCGTCCAGGCCGCCGTCGAGCTGGCTGTAGCAATGGTCCAGGTACTCGACGGCTTCGCGCACGTCCAGGCCCTCACCCACACACAGGATCGGCGTCATGCCCGCCGCGAAGACCGCCTTGGCCTTGGCGTTCACCAGCGCGTCGTCCTCGTGGTGGTGCTGCCGGCGCTCGGAGTGCCCGACCACCACGTAGGTGCAGCCGAGCTTGGCCAGCATCGGACCCGAGATGTCGCCGGTATAGGCGCCCGCGGGGTGCGGCGAGACGTCCTGCGCCCCGTACCCGATGCGGATCTTGTCGCCCTCGATCGCGCTCTGCACGCTGCGCAGCGCGGTGAACGGTGGCAGCACGGCCACCTCGACCTCGCTGAGCTGCTGCTCGTTGAGGCTGGCGGCCAGCTTCTGCACCAGCAGGATGGCCTCGAGGTGGTTCAGGTTCATCTTCCAGTTGCCGGCGATGATCGGCCGGCGGATGTCGTCGTCCATCAGTCCTCCAGGGCGGCCTTGACCTTGGCGTTGACCAGCGCGTCGTCCTCGTGGTGGTACGCCCGGCGCTCGGAGTGCCCGACCACGACGTACTGGCAGCTCAGCTTGGCCAGCATCGGACCCGAGATGTCGCCGGTGTAAGCGCCGGCGGGGTACGGC
>JBKOWB010000342.1:0-16218 GCA_046724195.1 Actinomycetota bacterium | reverse complement strand
CATCAGGACGAGACGGTGGTGACGGTGGCACTGACCCCTCCGGACGGGCAGGTGATCGAGGAGCACGTGGTCGACCGCTTCCCCGACGGCGACCCGGAGTGGGAACAGCGCTTCCTCGCGGCACGCGAAGAGGCCGAGCGGCGGGCGTTCCACCTCAACGCCGACCGCCCGGAGATCAGCGGTTAACGCGGGGCCGGCCCGGAAGGGCCGGCCCCGCATGTGCGTCCGTGTCAGCTGGGGAGCGCCGGCTCGGCCGCCCGCTCGTGCTGCCGCACCGGAACCGGAATCACGACCACCGGGCAGGACGCCTTGCGGATGCAGTCCTCGCTGACCGAGCCGAGGACCGTGTGGCGCACCCGGCTGTGACCGTGGCTGCCGAGCACGAGCAGGTCCGCCGCGCTACCAGCCGCGGCCAAGACGTCCGCCGGCCGGCCCTCGATGACCTTGGCGGCCACCGGCAGGTGCGATCCATGCCGGCGGGCTAGGTCCTTGATCTCCCGGTCGAGGAGCCGGCTCGCGCGCTGAGCCTCCTCCTCGGGCCGGGTGGCCGCGATCGGCCCGTACTCGATGCCGTCCCATGACCAGGCGATGATGGCCTGCACGGCTCCGCCGCGGCTGGCGGCCTCCTGCGCCGCCCAGTCCAGGGCCCGGCGGCCGCCTTCGGAGCCGTCCACGCCCACGACGATCAGATAGTTGGCACTCATGGCTTGCTCCTCTGCCAGCCGAAGGCTAGGTGGGGCGGCAAAGTCCGGGATGCCGCCCCACCAGTCACTGGATGGATCGATCTACTTGAGCCAGGGGAGGCGCTGCACGAGCGGCAGACGGCTCCAGGGCTTGCCGAGGCCGAACGTGTTGCCGGCCGCCGTCAGCGCGAGGAGGACCAGGACGCCGGCGTAGATGAGGTGGTCGTCCATGAACGGGTTGTTCGCCGGGGGCAGCACGGCGGACCACATGAGAACCATCAGGATCGCGCCGGCCGTGGCGGCGATCCGCATGCCGATGCCCGCGATCAGCGCGATGCCGATGCCGGCCAGACCGATCATGAACAGCCAGTCGGCCCACGCGTTGCCAGCGATGCTGTGGTAGAAGCTCTCGAACGGGCCGCTGACGCCCTTTCCGAGGAAGCCGGCGGTGGGACTGCCACCATGGATCCAGGCCTTCGCCGACGGCGTCTCGTGACCGAGTCCGAAGAGCTTGTCGAGGAACGCCCACAGGAAGATCCAGCCGAGCGAGAGCCGGATGCCGGCGCTCACATAGCGGGCGGCCTTCTGCGTCATCGTCTCGGTCGCGGCGGCAGTGGTCGCGGGGACGCGGGTCGCGGCGGCGGTCGTGTGGCGGTTCGCTGTTGGGTTGTCGTGGGTGGCGGCGGTCATGGTGTCCACGTCCTCTCTTGCTCGTTGGTTACACCTCTATTCAGCTCCATCGACGGCTTCGCGGTGAGGGCCGGCATACCGCTTCAGGCGGGACCTTCGGCCTGTCCGTGTCGGGACGGAGAGCACAGTGGACGTCACGCCACGAGGACGTCGGCCAGTGGGCGGCGGGGCGTGGGCCGGCCCGGGTGCCCGTACCCGATGCGTAGCGCCATCTGCGGCACGCCGAAGCGACCGAGCGAGCGGCGCAGCTGGTCGCGTGCGGCGTCCACCTCGATGGGCTGGGAGATCATCGAACTCGGCAGGCCGGCGTCGGTCGCGGTCAGCAGCACGCGCTGCAGCGCCTGTCCCGCGACGATCTGGTCGGTCGGCCGATCGCCGGCCGATCCGAGGACGCCCACCAGCGGCTCCGGCTCGAAGTCGCGGCCCGGCGCCCGCCGTCGCTCGGAGAACGGTCGCTGCGGCAGCAGATCCTGGGGCTCAGGGGAGGACGCCCCGGCCCACACGGGTACGCCATCGTCGGCGGCGTCGGCGCGCGCCCAAACGGACAGCTCGCTCTGATAGCGGGCGTCGCGGCGCAGAACCCGGTCGGCACTCTGCGCGATCTCCGCGAAGCCGCTGAGCGCGGTCATCCCCACCAGCAGGTCCAGCCATCCGTTCTCCGCGCGCGCGGCCTCGATGAGACGGGCGCGGGCCTCCGCCGGCACCGGGTCCGGCCAGAACGGAAGCCGATTGCTGAACCGGCGGGGGACCGCCGCGAACAGATCCTGCTCCAGATAGGTCGCGGGCCGTTCGGGGCCGGGTGTCAGGCGTGCGATGAGATCTGGTTGGGCGCTGTCCGGCCGCAACGTGACCTCGGGAGGTGCGCCGTTCACGGTGAGCGCGAGCCGAGCGTTCAGGGTGGCCGCACCGCAGGCGATCCGTACCGCCCAGCCCTCGCTGTCGGCGACGGCGAGCTGACGCGACGGGTCGGCCAATACCTCAATGCCGCCGTCGCGTAGGCGGAACAGCCATGGCTGGCTGTTGTGCAGCGACGGTGCGCGGATCGCCGCGGCGGCCGCGCGCTGCAGGTCGGTATCGTCGTAGGCCGTCATAGCGGTTCTCCTTCGCGACGGTCCAGGGGGACGACCGCCGTCGGACAGGCGGCTCGCTGTGCGACGGCGAGCGGCACGTCGCCCGTCCGGGCGCGCGACACCACGCCCCGGCGCTTGTCGCCGACGACCAGGAGATGCGCACCGGCGCCCGCCCTGACAAGCCCGTCGATGACCGCGCCACACAGCACCGCCCGGCGGATACTGACGTGGGGGTATTTCAGCGACCACGGTTCGACTTCCGCGGCGAGCAATTCCAGCGCGGCTGGCTCGACCGCGAAGTGCATGGACATGGTCGTGTCGTCGTAGAAGTAGTCGTCGTCGCCGTGCGCCGACACGTGCGCGGCTGCCACCGGTAGGCGATGCTCGTTCGCGTATGCGAAGGCGAACTCGAGGGCGGCCCGGCCGGCGGCGCTGCCGTCCACGCCGACCACGACGTGGCCGGCGAATGTGGCGTCTCGGCCCTGCGACATCGGGTGCACGACGACGACCGGGCAATGGGCGTGACGAAGCACGCGGCGTGTCGTCCGGCCGCTCGTGCCCGCGCCGATGACGAGCACCTCGACGCCGGCAGAGGCGTCGATCAGCGCTGTCGCGGGGTCGCCGGTGCGGATCTTGAGGGCGACCCGGTGGCCACCCAGGCGGGTACGGACCGCTCCGACGGCGCGCGCCAGCGGCGGGTCGCTCAGTTCGACCAGCGCCGGGGTGGGCTCTCCGGCGAGTCGGTCCAGGGGCGAGCCGGGCCGGCAGGCGTGCACGATCACCAGGCGGGCCCCGGCTCGGTCCGCTTCCTCGGCGGCCCACGCCAGCGCCTGCCATCCGTCGCCGCCGCCGACGCCCGCCGCAACCGTACGGATCATGGCCGTCTCCTACAGATCGATCTTGATGACCTCCGCCGCGTCGCGCCGGGGCGCGGGCGGCAGCGGTTCCGGCGAGTCCAGGTAGCCGAGCCGGACCACGATGTACGGTTCGCCGATGCCCGACAGCAGGTCACGGAGCAGGTGGCGCGGCCAGGTGACCTCGACGGCGTCGCTGAGCGGCGCGGTGGCGAGGCCCTCCGCGGTGGCCTTGAGCAGCAGCGCCGACAACGCCTCGCCGCCGCGCAGCAGGTCGATGGGCTGGTCCGTCATGCCGAACACCACCACGTACGCAGCGCCCCGGTCGACCTGGTCGCCGGCCGTCAGCCCAGCGGTGGCGCCCGGGGTGAAGTCGCGCACCGGCACCCGGCGGAGCGCGGGCTGCACCGCCGTCGCCGGAGGCACGCCGTCGCCACTCCACTGCGGCCGGCTGGTCCAGCGGTGCAGTTCCTCCCGGTACGCCGGATCGTCGAGCTCCGCGTCGGCGGCGCGCTCGGTGCTGATGGCGAGGATCGGAACCTGGTCTTGGGGCACCACGTGCAGGTAGGCGCCCTCGAGCTCGACAAAGCGGCGGAGTCGGGTCAGCACGGCATCGGACACCGCCCGTTCGCCGAAGGCACGGCGATCGGTACGGCGGCGCTTCATCGCGCCGGCCATCATCTGCGCCTCCGGGTTCGGCGGCACGCGGCGGCCAAGGCGTATGCGGGCCAAGAGGTCAGGGTGTGCCTCGTCAGGTAGGCGCTCGACGGTGGCGGTCCAGCCGGCGGCGGCGAGTGCGGTACGCGCGTGATGCAGCGCCGTGCCGCAGCTGAGCATGAGCAGCCGCCCGTCGGGATCGGTCGCCTCCAGGCGGCGGGTCGGGTCGGCGTACAGCTCCATGGTGTCGCCCGCGATGCGCCAGCTCCACGGCTGGGTGTTGAAGACCGACGGCGCGCGCAACGAAGCCCGCGCAGCGGATTCGAGGACGGCGCTGATCTCGCCGGGCGTCGGGTGGTCGGGAGACACGGTCATGGTGGGAACCTCCGATTCTGTCTCCCACCACGGTGCCGGTCACCGGCCGTGCACGTTCAGGGCCGAAAGACCCGACTGGCCCGGTCAACCGGCGAGCGGTACCCGCCACACCACGAGGGTGCCGCCGTCGGGACCCGGTCCCACCTCGAAGCTGCCGCCCAGGTCGCGCGCGCGCTCGCCCATGTTGACGATTCCGCCGCGGGCCAGGCACGCGTCGAACCCGACGCCGTCGTCCTCGACCTGGAGGATGGCCTCGTCGCCGGCTGCCCGGACGGATACGCGTATCGCTCTGGCCTGCGCGTGCCGGGCCGCGTTCGACAACGCCTCGCGCAGCACGGCCAGCAGCTCGGGGACGATGTCGTCCGGCACGGCGCTGTCGACCGGTCCTGAGACATCGAGGGTGGGGCGGAATCCGAGCATCTCCGCCGCAGCGTCGACGGCGTCGCGCAGCTCGGTGCGCAGCGTGACGCCGACCGGGGCGCGCAGCTCGAAGATGGATCGCCGGATGTCCCGGATGGTCGCGTCCAGGTCGTCGACGGCGGCGTTGATCCGCTTGACGGCTTCCGGGCGCAAGGCCTGTGCGGCGACGCCCTGCAGCTGCATGCCCGTGGCGAACAGCCGCTGGATCACGACGTCATGCAGGTCTCGGGCGATGCGTTCACGGTCCTCGAGCACTGCCAGCAGCTCGCGTTCCTCCTGGGCCCGGGCGCGTTCAAGGGCGAGCGCCGCCTGCCCGGCGAAGATCGACAGCAGGCTGGCATCGTCATCGCTGCTCGAACTCTGACCGGCGCCCAGGGCGACGATGAGAACGCCGTGCAGCGTGTCGGAGCCGGCGAGAGGAGCGGCGATGGCCGGACCGTCGGGCACCGGACCGGGCCAGTCGGCGGCCTGCCGGAGGTTGTCGATCATCCGGTATTTCTCGCGGCTGAACGCCTGCACCTCGCCGTCGTCCACGGGCAACAGCTTTCCGGACAGCTCCGCCGAACGGGAATCGTCGCCGTCCGCCACCTCGATCGTGTACCGCGCGTTCTCCTCGTCGTATAGCAGCACGAGCGCCAGCTGGGCGTCGGCGACCTCGCGGGCGCGGCGGGCGATCAGCCGCAGCGCCTCGGTGCGGCGCACCGTGCCCAGCAGCACCCCGGTGATCTCCGCCGCCGCGGCGAGCCAGCGCTCGCGGCGCTGCGCCAGCGCGAACAGCCGGGCATTGTCGATGGCGACGCCGGCCGCCGCGGCCAGCGCGACCACGATCTCCTCGTCGTCGTCGCTGAACTCGGCAGCATCCTTCTTCTCCGCGAGGTACAGGTTGCCGAAGATCTGGTCGCGGATGCGCACCGGCACCCCGAGGAAGCTGTGCATCGGCGGGTGATGGGCGGGAAAGCCGTACGAGCGCGGGTGCTTGGTGATGTCTGGCATGCGCACCGGGCGCGGGTCGGTGATGAGCAGACCGAGCACGCCGCGGCCGTGCGGTAGATCGCCGATCGCGGCGTGCGTCGCGTCGTCGATGCCATGGGTGATGAAGTCGGAGAGGTGCCGGTCCGTGCCGATGATGCCGAGCGCGCCGTAGCGGGCGCCGACGAGGGAGCACGCGGCCTCGACGATGCGCTGCAGCGTGCTCCGCAGGTCGAGGTCGGAGCCGATGCCCACCACCGCGTCGAGCAGGGCCCGCAGCCGCTCCCGGCTGGTCATGACCTCACCGACCCGGTCGAGCATCTCCTGCAGCAGTTCGTCAAGGCGCACGCGGGACAGCGGGCTGAGCCCCAGCGAGAGGGGCTCGGCGGGCTTATTACCCATCGGTTCCACCACGGACCCAGGCTATCCGCGGCTCGACGTCGCCGGAACCGGGTCCGGCGGTGTTGCGCCGCCACGCCGGCCGCACCACGACGCGGTCACGCGCGCAGCCGGCGCAGCGTCGGGTCCGGTTCGGCGCCGACCGGCGCGAGCCGCAGCTTCGCGTCCACCGCGATGACGCCGGCGGGACCGGCGAGCACCGGGTTCAGGTCGAGCTCGGCGACCTCGGGCATGTCCTCGGCGAGGCGACCCAGGCGCAGCAGCATGTCTTCGAGCGCAGCCGTGTCCACCGGGTCCGCCCCTCGGTAGCCGGTCAGCAGCGGGGCGGCGCGCAGACTGCGCCACATCCGTCCGGCGTCCAGGTCCATCATCGGTACCAGCCGGAGCGCTCGATCGCCCAGCAGGTCGGTCTGGACGCCGCCCAGTCCGAGCATCACCACCGAGCCGAAGAGCGGATCGTGAACCAATCCCGCCACCAGTTCGACGGTGGCGCTGATCTGCCGTTGCACCAGTGCGCCCGCGCCGGGACGCCCGGCCGCGTTCACGACACGGAACGCGGCACGCACCGCGTCGGCGCTCGTGAGCCCGAGCCGGACGCCGCCGGTGTCGGTCTTGTGCACGAGATCGGGATCCGCGGACTTGACGACGACCGGGTATCCCGCGGTTTCCGCGGCGGCGACGGCACCGGCCTCGTCGGCGACCGTCTCGGAGGCGAGCACGGGAACGCCGTAGGCGTCGAGGATCGCCGCGGTGCGGTCGTACGGCTGCCAGCCGGGGTCCGCGGCCAGCGCCGCGTGGACGAGTCGCCGACCCCGCTCGGAGTCCACTCCACCTAGCTCCGGGCGCTTTCCGAGCGGGCGCCGACGCCATGCGGCATAGGACGACGCGTGGGCGAGCGCCGCCACCGCACGTTCCGGCAACGCGAAGATCGGTGCACCGCGCTTGCCCAGCGTGGGCTCCTCCTCCGGGGCGCCAACCAGGACGACCGCGACGGCGAGATCCGGATGGTCATCGACGACGCGGCCCAGCGTCGCCAGGATGGCGGTTGGCGCGTTGGCGCGGGTGGCGATGACGACCAGCAGGAGGGCGTCGACTTCGCCGCTCTCCGCGACCGCGGCGGCAGCTGCCGCGAACGCGAACGGTGACGCGCCGGCGCCCAGATCCAGCGGGTTGTCCGTGCTCGCTGAGCCGGGCACCAGTTCGGCCAGCCGCCGCCGCAGCGGAGGGCTCAGCGGGGGCACCCGGAGGCCGCGCGCCTCAGCTGCGTCTGCGGCCAGCACATTGAGGCCGCCGGCATTCCCGACGACCGCCACGCGATCGCCGGCGGGCAACGGCTGGTCGGTCAGCATGCGGGCCGCGTCAAGCAGCTCGCCGAGGCTGTCCGGCCGTACCACGCCCGCCTGGGCGAAGAGAGCGTCCACAGTGGCCGACGGTGCGGCGGCCGCGGCGGTGTGCGAGGCGCCGGCCCGCTGACCGGCCCCGGATCGCCCACTCTTGATCGCCAGCACGGGCTTGCGCCGGGACAGGGCGCGCACCGTGCGGGCGAACTTGCGGGGGTTGCCGAAGGACTCCAGGTAGAGTGCGACCGCCCGGGTAGCCGGGTCGTCGTACCAGTACGCGATCAGGTCGTTGCCGCTGACGTCGGCCTTGTTGCCCAGCGACACGAACGACGAGATGCCACAACCGGTGCGTACGGCGTTATCGAGCATCGCGACCCCCACCGCCCCCGACTGGGACGCGACCGCGAGGCCGCCGGCCGGTGGCGCCGCCGGCGCGAAGCTCGCGTTGAGCCGTACCTGCGAATCGGTGTTGATCACGCCCAGGCAGTTCGGGCCGACCAGCCGGATGCCGTGCGCGCGGGCCAGCCGCACCAGCTCGCGCTGTCGCTGCCGCCCCACCGGCCCGTCCTCGCCAAAACCTGCGCTCAGCACGACGACCCCGCGTACGCCGGCGGCCCCGGCCTCGGCCATCACGCCGTTCACCTGGTCGGCCGGCACCGCGATGATCAACAGATCGACCGGTGCGGGCAGGTCTGCGACGGACCGGTACGCCGGTACGCCGTCGACGGCCCTGCCGGTCCGATTGACGGCGTACAGGTGGCCCGTGAAGCCGTACTCCCGCATGGCGCGCAGCGTCTCGCGGCCGATCGAGCCGCTGCGGTGACCGGCGCCGACGACCGCCACCGACGTCGGGCAGAGCGTCGCGCGCAGCGACGCCCGTTCGGCGGCGCGCTCCCGGACATCGACGGCGAGCTGTGCCGCGTCGTCGTCGGCCGCGGTGGCGAGTCCGACGTCGACGATGCCGTCGTCGAACCGCGACCAGGCATGGGCGCTCAGGTCGCGTACGACCCGCAGCATCTCTATGTTGCCCGGTAGCACCTCGCCGATCATTTCGGTGATGCCGTGCGCGTGGGCCTTCGCGCCGAGGTGCTCGAGCAGGAGGGTGCCGATCCCACGACCGCGTTGGCGCTCGGCGACGAAGACGGAGAACTCCGCGCGACGGTCGGTGTCGCTGGTGCGCTCGCACGAGGCGACGCCGACGAGTGCACCGCGTTCCTCGGCGAGCACGGCGAGGTGCCGGTCGGTCTCCGGCAGGCACAGCCGGTTCACCTCGGCGGCCAGGCTGCCGGTGGACGGCCGGCCGAAGAAGCGCAGACGCAGGCTGTCCGGCGAGGCGCTGTCGTACAGCGCGGCGACCGCGCGGCGATCGCCACCGCGGATCGGCCGGATCGTGACGATACCGCCGTCCGCGGTGAGGGCGTCGACGCCCTCACCGCCGTCGGGCACGTCCGACCCGGCCGGATGCCGGTTTTCGGAATCCATCGTCATCGCCGCGCTCCAGCGTCCGCACGCGGCCGGGCGATGAGGACCGGGCAGTCCGCATGGTGCAGCAGCTGCATGCCGGTGGAGCCGAGGAAAGCGCCTGCGAGGGCACCGTGGCCCCGGCCGCCGACGATGACGAGCTGGGCGCCGTGCGAAACGCCGGCCAGCACCGCCGCGGCGCTGTCGTGCGAGAGCATCGCCGTTACCGGCACCTCCGGGTACTTCTCGCGCCACGGCGCCAGCTGCTCATCGAGGCGCTCGCGCTCGACGGCGTCCAGTTGCGGCGTGTCGATGTCCGTCGCCGGGACGTCGCTCGCGAGCCAGAGCGGCGTCGGGGGCAGGTAGGCGCGGATCACCGCCAACGCGCAGCGGCGGCTCGCCGCGGCCGCGAACGCGGTTTCCAGCACATTGTCGGCGGCGGGGGAGTCGTCCACGCCGGCCGCGATCGGGCCGTCGGCGACGTCACCGCGACCACGGACGACGACCACCGGGCAGGGCGCGCGCGTCGCGACGCGCTGACTGACCGAGCCGAGCAGCAGGCTGGCGAAGCCGCCGCGCCCGCGGTTGCCGAGCACGACGAGGTCGGCGTCCTGGGCGGATTCGAGCAGCTGCGGAACCGGATTGCCGATGAACGCGTCGGCCTCGACGCGGATCGCGGGCACCACCGCGCGTGCCTGCTCGACGGCGGCCTCCGTGACGGCGTCGGCGAGCTGCCGGGCGACGTCGATGTATTCGGCTCCGACGCTGTACCGCGCCGAATGCCAATCCCAATCAAATGCGTGCACAATCCGAAGTAGCAACGCGCGGCGCTCCGCTTCGCGGGCAGCCCAGTTGACGGCAGCCTTGCTTGAGGGGGTGCCGTCGGTGCCCACCACGATCACATCTGTCCGCATGGTTCCTCCCGCTGTCGTTCCCCCATCGATTGTCAGGCCCGTCGATACCGCTTGAGCAGGGCGGCATGGCCCGTCCGGTCGGGTCGGACGGCCCCGACCCTGGGGTGTTAGTCACCGTTCACTCCTGGGCCGTCGTCAGCGACGGGGCCAGATCGTTTCCACCAGCCGCAGCGCCAGACCGGGCACCGCCGCGACGGCGGCGCACGCCAGGAGCTCGGTGACGGTCAGCGACCGGGTGCCCAGAAGCTCCTGCAGCGGCGCGAGCAGGACGCCACTCACCTGCAGCGCGCCCGACAGCGCGACGGCGCCGAGCAGCGACCAGTTCCGAGGCGTACCGGGCTCCGGGCGCGCCCGGACCGCCAGCGCCACGCCCAGCTGGGCCAGCCCCAGGACCATGAACACCACGGACTGCCACGGCCGGTCCAGCTGCCGCGCCACCACACCCGCCCCGAGCACCACGGTCGCGATGCACAGCCCACCGAGCAGCACGCTGCGCAGCAGCCCGTCGCCGAGCACCGACTCCTGCGGGGACCGTGGCGCCCGGCGCAGCACCCCCGCCTCCGCGGGCTCCGCGCCCATCGCCACGCCGGGGATGCCGTGGGTGAGCAGGTTGATCCAGAGAATCTGGCCCGGGAGCAGCGGCAGCGGCATGCCCACAAGAGGTCCGGCGAGCATGACCAGCAGTTCGGCGATCCCGCCCGACAGTCCGTAGCGCAGGAAGCGGCGGATGTTGTCGTAGATGCGCCGGCCCTCGCCGATGGCCGCGGCCACGGTGGCGAGATTGTCGTCGACAAGGACCAGCTCGGCCGCCTGCCGGGCCACCTCCGTGCCACCGCCCATGGCGACCCCGATGTCGGCCCGCCGCAGCGCCGGGGCGTCGTTGACGCCGTCGCCGGTCATCGCCACGACCTCGCCGCGGCGTTGCAGCCCCGCGATGATGTCGAGCTTCTGCTCCGGCTGGGTGCGGGCGTACACGCGGGTGTGGTCGATGTCATCGGCCGTGAGCGGACCCCGGTCGCCGCGGACGACGCGGTCACCGTCCTGGAGAATCCCGAGCTGCGCGCCGATCGCCGCGGCGGTCGCCGGGTGGTCACCGGTGATGAGCACCAGGTGTACGCCAGAGGCCGCGAACGCCGACGCGGTGTCGCGGGCGGTGCCGCGCAGCGGATCGCCGATGCCCACCACGCCCAGCGCGCGTAGCCGGGGCGGAGCCGCGGCGTCCGGAATGCGGTCGACGACCGCGGCTGCGACGGCGAGCACCCGCAGCCCCCGGGCCGCCAGATCGTCGGCGGCACCGAGCAGGGCGCGGTCGTCGCCGGTGCTCAGCACGGCTTCCGGGGCACCCTTGCACACGACCAGAAAGTCACCGCCGGCCCGGCGATGCACCGTGGTCATGCGCCGGCTCGCCTGGTCGAACGGGTGTTCGGCGACGCGCGGCAGGGCGGCTCGCTCCCGGCTCGGGTCGAGCCCGCAGCGTGCGGCGAACGCGACCAGCGCCGCCTCCATCGGGTCGCCGGCGGCTCCCCACTCGCGTCGCTGCTCACCCGGAGCGATCAGATCAGCGTCGTTGCAGAGCAGCACCGCGCGTGCCAGCTGGCGAAGGTCGGGCGGGACCGGCACCGGCGCGCCGTCGCGCCGGATCTCGCCGGTGGGTGCATAGCCGATGCCCGAGACCGTGTAGCGGGTCGCGTCGGCGGTCATCGCCTGTTGCACGGTCATCCGGTTCTCGGTCAGCGTGCCGGTCTTGTCGGACGCGATGACCGTGACCGAACCCAGGGTCTCCACCGCATGCAGCCGGCGGGGGATGGCGTGGGTTCGCGCCATCCGGTGCGCTCCCAGCGCCAGAGCGAGCGTGACCACGGCAGGCAGCGACTCTGGTACTGCGGCGACGACGAGACTGACGGCCGTGATCGCCATCCGGACCGCCGGCTGCCCGGTCAGCACACCCAGGGCGAAGACGATGCTGGAGACGGCGATGGCGGCGCCGCCGAGCACGCGGCTGAGGCTCGCGAGCCGCCGCTGCAGCGGCGTCGGACCGGGCGTGGTTCTGGCCACCAGAGCGGAGATCCGTCCGAGAGAGCTCGCCGGCCCGGTGCGAACGACGATGCCGCCGGCGCGCCCGGTGGTCACGACGGTGCCCGCGTCCGCCTCGTCGCCGGCCTCCTTGTGCACCGGAACGGATTCGCCGGTCAGCGCGGACTCGTCGATGCTCGCCCGATAGGCGTCGACCAGCCGCAGGTCGGCGGGGACGATGTCGCCGGCCTCAAGCCGGACCAGGTCGTCCCGGACCAGCAACGCGGCTGGGATCACCTCGGAGGCGCCGTCGCGCACCACTCGAGCGGTCGGCGCGGCGAGCCGGTCGAGCGCCGCGATGGCCCGGTCAGCACGTACCTCCTGTGCGACACCGATCAGCGTGTTCACGATCACGACCAGGACGATCACGGCCGTGTCCGGCAGGTCGCCGAGGATCGTGGTGACGATCGCCGCAGCGATCAGCAGGGCGACCAGGGGATCGGCGAGTTGCCGTCCGACACGGACTACGAGCCGGCGCGGAGCCGGCGCGGGCACCGCGTTCGGGCCGTCGGCGGCCAGGCGTGCGGCCGCCTCCCGCGCGCTCAGGCCGCGCACGGGCGGAGTGGTTGTGGTCGTGTCCACGGGGATCCTCCTGCCGGCCGTCATGGCGACGCCCGGCGGGCCGGCGGAGCGGCGGCCGATGATGCGTCTTGACGACGGTGGGTCTGGTGGTCCCTGCCACCCGATGTGATCTCGGTGCCGCGTCCGGCGGGCTCGTCGGGCGTCGCACCTTCAGCATCGGCGGCGCCATTCGCCGGTGCCAGGGCCGTTGTGGTCCGCGGCACGGGACCTTCGTCACTTGGTCCGCGGGCCGGTGGGGAGTAGGAATAGGGCATGATCCGTGTGTTTCTGCTCGACGATCACGAGGTCGTCCGTCGCGGTCTGGCCGACCTGCTGCACGCCGCGGGCGACATCGAGGTCGTCGGGGAGTCCGGTTCCGCTCAGGAGGCCACGCGCCGGATTCCGGCGCTGCGCCCGAACGTGGCGGTGCTGGACGCGCGGCTGCCCGACGGCAACGGCATCGACGTCTGCCGCGATGTGCGCGCCATCGACTCGTCGATCAAGGGCCTGATCCTGACGTCGTACGAGGACGACGAGGCGCTGTTCGCCGCGATCATGGCGGGTGCCTCGGGCTATGTGCTCAAGCAGATCCGTGGCACGGACCTGGTCGACGCGGTCCGGCGGGTCGCGTCCGGGCAGTCGCTGCTGGACCCCGCCGTGACGCAGCGCGTGCTGGAGCGCATCCGCAACGGCGTCGAGCAGCCCCGCGAGCTCGCCTCGCTGACCGAGCAGGAGCGGCGGATCCTCGAGTATGTCGCCGAGGGCCTGACCAACCGGGAGATCGCCGGCCGGATGTTCCTGGCCGAGAAAACGGTGAAGAACTACGTCTCCAGCCTGCTCGCCAAGCTGGGCCTCGAGCGGCGTACCCAGGCCGCGGTGCTCGCCACCCGCCTGCTCGGCGAGCACCCGCACTGACCGGGCCGCCCAGGCACGAAGCCCGTCAGGGCAGCATCACCAAACGGGCCGGAACCCTGCTGGCCAGCACGTCCTCGATGGACTGGTTGATGCCCTCGAGATTGCGGGCCTCGTACAGCACCCGCGTGCGCCCGGCCGCGTGCAGCCGGAACACCTCGGCCAGGTCGGCACGGGTTCCGACAATCGACCCGATGATCCGGATGCCCTGAGCACGGTCTGGAAGACCGGAAGCGACATGGCGTTGTCCTTCGGCAGCGATACCAGGATCAGCCGGCCGCCGCGCCGCAGCGAGGCGTGCGGCTGCTCGATGACCCGGGTTCGGCCGCCAGCACCACGGCGACATCAGCACCGCCGAGCTCCTCGATCGCGGCGACCGGATCGGTGGTCGCCGCGTTCACGACGTGCGCGGCGCCGAGCTGCTCGGCGAGCGACAACTTCTCCTCGGTGACGTCGACCGCGATGGTCTCGCCGCCGAAGATCTGCGCATACTGCTGCGCCAGGTGCCCGAGACCACCGATGCCGAAGATGGCCACCCGGTCGCCCGGGGTGATGCCGCCGACCTTGACCGCCTTGTACGTGGTGACGCCCGCGCAGGTCAGCGGGGCGGCCTCGGCGGGTCGATGCCCTCGGGTACGCGCACCACGTAGCGGGCGTCGGCGACCGCGAACTCGGCATGTCCACCGTCGATGGCGTAGCCGGTGTTCAGCTGCGCCTCGCACAGCGTCTCCCAGCCGGTGATGCAGTACTCGCAGGTGCCGCACGCGTGTCCCAACCACGGGATGGCGACGCGGCCGCCGACCGCGTGCTCGGTGACTCCCACGCCGACCCCCACCACGATGCCGACGCCTTCGTGACCGGGGATGAACGGCGGGGTGGGCTTGACCGGCCAGTCACCGCGAGCGGCGTGGATGTCGGTGTGGCACAGGTTCAGTGCTCGACCACGAGGCGGTGGGCCTTCAGTACGTGGGCCCACCACGGCCGGCGCGCCGGGCGCAGCGGCGGCGCCGGGGCCCGCTTCAGGCTGACCCACCCGCCGGGGCCCATCGTCACGGTGCCGATCGCGGGCCGCCGGCGTACGGCGACCGCGGCCGACAGCGCGATCGTCATGGCCGTCGCCGTCGCCAGCGCGGCCACGACGATGCGGGTCGCGTCTACCGCCGGGACGAATTTCGCGGTGTCCGGCCCGATGACATAGGCGCCGATCTCGTGGTCGCCGTGCCGTACCGGGATCACCGTGACGCGGTCAGCGGTCACCTCGACGCGATCGTCCACCATGGTGGCCATGGCATGCGCTCCTATCGACTGTCGGAGATGGCGGTGTCGGGTAGCACGGCCGCACGGCCGGCTTCGAGACGGGCGATCGGCACCCGGAACGGTGAGCAGGACACGTAGTCCAGCCCGGCGCTGTGGAAGAAGCGCACCGACGCGGGGTCGCCCCCGTGCTCGCCGCACACGCCGACCGTGAGGTCGGGCCGGGCGGCGCGACCACGCTCGACCGCGATGCGTACCAGCTCGCCGACACCGCCGGCGTCGATGGTCTCGAACGGGGACGCGGCGAAGATGCCGAGCGACAGGTACCGCCCGAAGAACGCGCCCTCCACGTCGTCGCGGGAGAAGCCCCACGTCATCTGCGTGAGGTCATTGGTGCCGAACGAGAAGAACTCCGCCGCGTGCGCGATCTCGCCCGCGGTCAGAGCCGCCCGCGGCACCTCGATCATGGTGCCGATCCGGATGGCCGGCGCGCCCTCGATGCCGGCGAGCACGGCCTCCGCCTCCGCCCGTACCGTCTCGATCTCCTGCACGGCTCCGACCAGCGGCACCATGATCTCCGGCCGCGGGTCGCCGCCCGCGGCGACGCGTAGGGCCGCGGCCTCCGCGACCGCACGGACCTGCATCGCGAACAAGCCGGGAACCACCAGGCCGAGCCGCACGCCGCGCAGCCCGAGCATCGGGTTGGCCTCGTGCATCTTCCGTACGGCGGCCAGCAGCACACCGTCGTGTCCCGGGTCCTGCCCGAGCGCCTCGGCGCGGGCAACCCGAGCGGTCAGGTCCTCCAGCGGCGGCAGGAATTCGTGCAACGGCGGGTCGATGAGCCGCACCGTGACCGGTAGTCCATCCATCGCCTCGAACAGCTCCGCGAAGTCGGCGCGCTGCAGCGGCAGGAGATCGGCCAGCGCGGTGTCCCGTCCGGCATCGTCGGCGGCGAGGATGAGCCGCTCGACCAGCTCACGCCGGGCACCCAGGAACATGTGCTCGGTACGGCACAGCCCGACGCCGGACGCGCCGAACCGGCGAGCCCGCGCGGCATCCGGCCCGATGTCCGCGTTGGCGTGCACGCCGAGCCGGCGGGCGTGGTCGGCATGGGTCATCAAGCGCTGCACGGCGGCCAGCAGCGGATCGTTGAACGGCGACAGCTCGCCCTCGAAGTACCTGACCACGGGCGACGGCCGGACCGGCACCGCACCGGCGTAGACGTTGCCGCTTGTGCCGTCGATCGAGACGGTGTCGCCGGCACGAAGCACCGTGCCGTTCACCGTGACGGTTCCGGCCTCGGCGTCGATCACCAGCTCCTCGGCTCCGCAGACGCAGGTCTTGCCCATGCCCCGGGCCACGACGGCGGCGTGTGAGGTCTTGCCGCCTCGGCTGGTCAGGATGCCCTGTGCGGCGATCATGCCCGGCAGGTCGTCGGGGTTCGTCTCCCGGCGGACCAGGATGACCGGGCCCTCGGCGGCAGCGGCCTGTGCGGAGTCGAAGACGATCGCGCCCACCGCGGCCCCAGGAGAGGCGGGTACACCGGTGGTGATCGGCATGGGCGCGGCGTCCAGGTCGAAGCTCGG
>JBKOWB010000345.1:0-3309 GCA_046724195.1 Actinomycetota bacterium | reverse complement strand
GTCGTGGGTGCCGGGGTCATCGCCGGTGCCGCCGCCGGCCGGGCCGGCCTCGACGCCGGCCACGCAGGCGCGGCGGCCATCGTCTGGCCGATCGCCTGCGTCGTGGGCGGCGGCCTGATCGTCTTCGGCGGCGTGGGTGCCGCCCGGCGCGGCCATTTATGGCCGTCTATGGGTTCACGGTACGAGCGTCGAACGGTCCCGCCACCGCCAGCGCGGCTGGGTGACGGCGCGAGGCCGTCCGCGGCCGCCGGGCCGAACCGGACACAAGACCCGGCGGACGCCGATCAGCGGGCCGAGGTACGCCCGGTGGACACCAGGGACGCCTGGGACGCGTTGGACCGGGGGGACGATCCGACGTTGCGCTGAGCCCGGGCGTTGCGCGGGCCTTTCGCGAGCAGCGACGCGACCAGCTGGTTCATTTCGTCGCGCGCCTGGGCGCGAGCCCGGTCAGCCTGGATCGCGTCCCACGCGTTGCTCTGTGCGGTACGCACCTTGCCGTCGCCGACCATCGCGCGCTCCACCCCGGCCACCAACTCGGCGGCTGCGGAGACGACGGCGCGGGAGATGGCGACGATGCCGGGAGGCTGAGTGCCGTCTGGAATGGCCATGTCAACTCCACAAATGATCTTTTCGGTGGACCGGCGTCCGTTGACACCGTCGACCAGTGTGCACGAAACCGATGATTGCCTGGCCGTGTTTCCGAAGCGTGACGGTCACGTCAAGCGATGTGGGATCCTCCGATCATCCGAGGTGTCGCAGCAAAACCGCAAGAGGCCGCCTGGGGCCGCTGTGACGGATGTGACACGGGCGCCAGGCTGCGCATTATGCCGCAGCCCCCGTCGCGGGGCTCGCTGTACCCCGGGCGGCTGCCGATGTCCGCGGCCCCCTAGCATCGGGCGGAAGACACCCGGAGAGGGGAGTCATTACGTGACATCCGATCAGGCGGGAGCGGGCGGCGGTGGAGCCGCCGAGCGTGGGGTAGGGCCGCAGAACGTCCTCGAGGAGATCCTGGCCGGGGTGCGCGAGGACGTCGCGCGCCGGCAGGAGCAGGTATCGCTGGACGAGGTACGGGACCTCGCCGCGGCTGCCCCGCCCGCGATCGACGCCTACGCGGCGCTACGCAAGCCCGGCGTCGCGGTGATCGCCGAGGTCAAGCGGTCGTCGCCGTCGAGGGGTGCGCTGGCCGAGATCCCGGACCCGGCCGAGCTGGCCGGCGAATACGCGGCGGGCGGCGCGCGCTGCATCAGCGTGCTCACCGAGGGTCGTTGGTTCGGTGGTTCGCTCGCCGATCTCGCCGCGGTGCGGGCCGCGGTCGACGTGCCGGTGTTGCGTAAGGACTTCGTCGTCTCCGCCTACCAGATTCACGAGGCCCGCGCGCACGGCGCCGATCTGGTCCTGCTGATCGTGGCCGCGCTGGAGCAGAACGTGCTCGTGGGCCTGCTGGAGCGCATCGAGTCGCTCGGGATGACCGCCCTGGTCGAGGTGCACAACGAAGAGGAGGCAGACCGGGCGCTCGACGCCGGCGCACAGGTGATCGGCGTCAACGCCCGCGACCTCAAGACGCTCGAGGTGGACCGGTCGGTGTTCGAGCGGATCGCGCCAGGGCTGCCCAACAAGGTCGTGAAGATCGCCGAGTCCGGCGTGCGCGGGCCGCACGACCTGATCCGGTACGCGTCCGCCGGAGCCGACGCGGTGCTGGTCGGCGAGGGTCTGGTGACCCAGAAGAGCCCCCGCGACGCGGTCGCCGAACTGGTCAACGCCGGCAACCATCCCGCAACCCCCAGGCCGGTCCGGTGAGCGATCGAGTTGGCGCGGCGGCGTCTGGACCGGAGCGCAGCGGAGGGAAGACGTCGCCTTCGAGCGCCGCACGAGAGAGCGAACCATCAGCTATGAGCGCCCCGACGTTGCCCGATTTCGCCGGTCACTTCGGCCGCTACGGCGGTCGCTTCGTCCCAGAGGCGCTGGTCAAGGCGCTCGACGAGCTTGACGCCGCGTACCGGGTCGCGAAGACGGACCCGGAGTTCCAGGAACGCTTCACCGGTCTGCTGCGCGACTACGCGGGCGTGCCGTCTCTGCTCTACTCCGCCGAGCGGCTTTCCGCCGTGCTGGGCGCCGAGATCCTGCTCAAGCGCGAGGACTTGAACCACACCGGCGCGCACAAGGTGCGCAACGTGCTGGGCCAGGCGCTGCTCGCCAAGCGGATGGGCAAGCCGCGGGTGATCGCGGAGACCGGCGCGGGCCAGCACGGCGTCGCCAGCGCCACCGCGGCGGCACTGCTGGACCTCGAGTGCGTGGTCTACATGGGCGAGATCGACACCCGGCGGCAGGCGCTGAATGTGGCCCGGATGCGGATGCTCGGCGCCACCGTCGTCCCGGTGACCACCGGCTCGCGCACGCTCAAGGACGCGCTCAACGAGGCCTTACGCGACTGGGTGTCGAGTGTGGACACCACGCACTACCTACTGGGTACGGCGGCCGGGCCGCACCCGTTCCCGGAGATCGTCCGGGACTTCGTCGCCGGCATCGGCGTCGAGGCGAGGGCCCAGTGCCTGGAGCGGATCGGCCGCCTGCCGGACGCGGTGGCCGCATGCGTCGGCGGCGGCTCGAACGCCATCGGCATCTTCCACGCGTTCGTCCCCGACGAGTCCGTGCGGCTGTACGGCTTCGAGGCGGGCGGCGACGGCGTGGAGACCGGACGGCACGCCGCGTCGATCACCGGCGGCTCGTCGGGCGTGCTGCACGGCGCGCGCACGTACGTGCTGCAGGACGCGGACGGGCAGACCGTCGAGTCGCACTCGATCTCCGCGGGCCTCGACTATCCCGGCGTCGGCCCGGAGCACGCGTGGCTGCACGACACCGGACGGGCGATCTACGAGCCGGTCACGGACGCCGAGGCGATGGCCGCGTTCCAGCTGCTCTGCCGTACCGAAGGAATCATCCCGGCGATCGAGAGCGCGCATGCTCTCGCGGGCGTGGCGCGGATCGCGCCGCTGCTGGCCGCCGAGCTCGGCCGCAGGCCAACCATCGTGGTGAACCTGTCCGGGCGCGGCGACAAGGACGTGCACACCGCCGGCGCGTATTTCGGCATCCTCGACGAGGTCGAGACGATCGTGCCCGGGGAGGACGCGTGAGTTGCCCTCTGTCAACCCGTCGCTGGTTGATCTTGGATGAGGAGTCGTTGGAGGGCTCGGTGCCGGTCGGGGTCGTAGGTGGTGTTGGTGGTCCAGCACTTCCAGATGATGTCCAGCCAGGCGCGGGCCAGGACGCGGACGGCGTGGGGGTGGTCGTGGCCGCGGGCGCGGGCACGGT